>JANLTU010000037.1:0-1572 GCA_031363085.1 Gammaproteobacteria bacterium | reverse complement strand
GCCGTAGACATAGCGCCATGCTAATGCTGTTGCAGGCAGCCATCCGCCGTAGTACTAGCCGCAGCAATAGGTTGTGGGGGATTTCCGCGTTTGAGAACAGCAGCAGGGGGTTCGTGAAAAATGGTGCGCCCGACAGGATTCGAACCTGTGGCCCCCGCCTTCGGAGGGCGGTACTCTATCCAACTGAGCTACGGGCGCATTGCAAAGCAGCGACAGAATAACGTCTGTAGGCACGAGCGTCTATTGCGGGGTGCTGATGCGCTGCATCTGGTGCTCGATCCACTGCTCGGCCAGCGCGTTGATTTCGCTGGCCTTGCGACCGGTGCTGGTGATCACCGGCCCGATGACCATGCGAATGGTGCCTGGGCTTTTCATAAAGCCGTGGCGCGGCCAATATTCGCCAGCGTTGTGCGCGACCGGCACCACCGGGCAGGCGCTTTTTTCGGCCAGCAAGGCGCCGCCTTTGTGGTAGGTGCCGCGCTGCCCCGGTGCGACCCGCGTGCCTTCGGGAAAAATCACCACCCAGCGCCCGGCGCGTAATCGTGCGCTGCCCTGCTCAACCAAGCGGCGGATCGCTTTGCTGCCCTGACTGCGGTTAATGGCAATCGGTTCCAGCATCGCCAGACCCCAGCCAAAAAACGGAATCCACAACAGCTCGCGCTTCATCAGCCACACCTGCGGCGGAAAAACCCGTTGCAGCGCCAAGGTTTCCCACGCGGACTGATGTTTGCAAAAAATAATTGCCGTACCCTCAGGAATATTGTCACGACCCTCGACCTCGAAGCGCAGGTTGCAAGTGACCGCCAGCCACCACAGCGTGACGCGCGCCCACTGCGAGATGAAGCCATAGCGCAGGCGGAACGGCAGCGGCGTAAACACCAAGCCGACGACGGCGAACAGCACCGCGAATAAAATCATTCCCGCATTAAACGCCACCGCGCGTAGGGCCTGCATGCGTGCGCCTGTCAGCCTATCAACGCGGCAACGGCATGCGCGAGGTCGTCGTACACGGCGATGTCGCGCAACTCGGCAACGTGCTTGTCTAGGGTGCGCTGGCCTTTGCCGGTTTTTACCAGCATCGGCATGGCGCCCACCTCACGCGACGCTTCGATGTCGCGCAGCGAGTCGCCGATGCTGGGCACGCAATCGAGATCGACCTGAAAACGGGTCGCGATTTCGCGCAACAATCCAGCCTTGGGCTTGCGACACTCGCAACCATCTTCCGGCCCGTGCGGACAGAAAAAAATTCCGTCAATACCCGCCCCGTAACGCGCCAGCTCGCGCTGTAATTTTTCATGGATGGCGTTAAGCGTGCCGATGTCGAACAGCCGCCGCGCAATGCCGGACTGGTTGGTGGCGACCACCACGGTGTAGCCGACTTGCTTCAAACGCGCAATCGCCGCGAGCGAACCGCTGATGGGCACGAACTCATCCGGCGACTTGATGTAGTCGTCGGAGTCTGCGTTGATCACGCCGTCGCGGTCGAGGATGATGAGTTTCATTTGATTTTGAGTCGTGTGAGATGGGCAATGCCCACGCTACATTTGCAACCGTGAAATGTCTGCCACAAAT
>JANLTU010000017.1:0-36370 GCA_031363085.1 Gammaproteobacteria bacterium | reverse complement strand
CCAGGCCGTCGCGTAAGTCCGCTGCGCGACACCGGCGGGAGCACCACGCTTCGGGCTACGCCCTCCGCGCGGGGCTCCCGAGCTTACTCAGCGGACAATTCATGTGCTACAGAACCGGACAGATCTATTTGCTTCTAACAGGGCCGATCTCGTGTGTTCTTGTGTGACGGGCGCAGTGTGATATCCACATCATGTCGCTCTATGCCGGTTCTGCGGTGCTTGCCTGCGCGGAAGAATTTCACAGTAGTAATCATCGACCGTGGACTGATGTCGGCATGTCCTGGTCATGACAATGTTAGCCGAGCTGACAACCTTGGCTTCGGGAACTGCCGAGCACCATACAAAATTCTACGTCAGCCACGCCTAGCTTTCTTGCCAGAGTGTTTCTGCGCGCCGCCTCGCAGTGAAAAGATCGCTTTGGACGGCTATTCGGCAACGCCGTTACATAGCGCGATGCTGCCTGAGAAGACAGAGCATCGCTCAAAGCAACCAACATGTTGACGCGTAACGGACCGGTGTGATTGTTTAAGCGACTACGTGTCATGTTGAAAAAATCGCGATGACCTGGAGAGCGCAACCAAGAAAGTATTTTACCGCAGCGCTATGGATTGGCGTGGTCGCCATTGTGTTGCCAATGATCTTAGTAGATGAGGTAGTCATCCGCAGTCAAGGCGCAGTTGGATTGCATGCAAAACCCAGTGAGCAAGCTGCAATAGTAGGTGCTATCAGCGATGGCATGACGGGCATTGTGACTAATGCCTCCGGAAACTGGGTGCGGGTCGAGTGGCGTGACGGGATTGGATGGCTTAAAAATGATTTCGTAGCTGGCGCATTTTTCGGCCGGCGACCCTGGCACTTTTTGCCGGAGCAAGCGGCTTTGATCCAGCATGCCCTCTTCGGAATTTCGATACTTATTGCAGTGGTCGGTCTGGTAGTCAGATATTTTTCCGGCGGATCCCGTCATTTGCGGCGAGTGAACCATGAGTTCAATTGTGCGGTAAGGAATGACATAAGTGCGCGAAACAGTTTCAGGCGCAATCGTGGTGTCGTCGCGACACCGGAGCACGCGCACGATTCAGTCCATTTCGCGCCTGCGGTCGAGAACACCGTGTTGGTCAGCGACAGGGTAGGCGTCGACACAAATTCACTAGCAGTCGAGCCGCTAGGTGCCGGAAACTCGTTCAAAATATCTGTCTCGGCGTATCACAAAGGCGTTCAATTCGAACGTTTCATCGCCAAGAAATTCTCAGCGGCTGGAAATTTTAAAATCACCGAGTGGACTGGAGACAAGGGTTTCCGGGACGGCATTTATGTGGAAGGAAATGCCCGCCCCGATTTAGAAATTGTAGCGAAGCACGCTGCCAGCGAAGTCATCTTCGCTGTGGAATGCAAATACCGGCGGCGTTTATTGAAAGGTGCGTGGTTGGCGTGGGCATCTGGCCATGCGCAAGCAGAACGTTATGCAATGTATCAAGAGCATCGACAGATTTCGGTTTACGTTGCCATCGGTCTTGGCGGTGACCCGAGTGCGCCGAACCAGCTCTACATCATTCCACTGAATGTCCTGATCGCGGCCAGCCGACCAGTGCAAGGTATGAAGAGCTTGGCGGTGCAAATTACGGCAGTCGGCGACTTTGAAAGCAACCCGGCGGGGCTTCCGATGTTTAATCCAATCACGCAGCGCTTGGTTTTTTGCTGAGCATGGACGCGCTGGGTTAACCCGCGATTACTGAGTAGCAGGAGAGTGTTATGGAATCACAAGATAAGATTGTGGACATTCCAAAAACGATGGAAAGATTTTTTGGCTGCGCAGGAAAGATGTTGCAGCCGTCGCCCGCTACGGTGGCAGCGGTAATCATGAAAATTCCCAAGGGCTGGGTGATAACAATCGATGCGCTGTATAAAAAGCTGGCTAAGGATTTCAAAACTGAAGTGGCCTGCCCCGCGACCACCGAAAAATCATTATGTTTGGCCGCAGCCACCTCAATTGAAGAGAATCTGAAACTTCCGTATTGGCGGGTACTGAAAAAGAGCGGGGAGTTGAATGCGAAATATCCGCATGGCATTGAAGGTCAGGCGGCACACCTGATCAATGAAGGCCATGTCATGGTTGCAACGAAAAAATCCAAAACGGTCAGCGACTTCGAACAGCGTAATTATTCAGCAAAATTTTTGTCAGGGCTTTAGATGTCTGCTGACATTACAAACTTGGGTGCAGCACACCTAAAGCGTTATCGCTCACAATACCCTCTTGACGCATCGTTCATGCGCTGTACAAAACCAGCAACAGTATTGTTCAACTGTTCAAATCGGTCGGTTGCGCAACGCGCGCTTATTGTGTCCGTGCCGCACCTACGGAGTCGTTAGCTGCTACATTTAACCAGTACAACAACGACCTTCGGCGGCAAGTGTGACCATGACGATTCTCAAGCAACTGGGTATTGCGGTGCGCAATGCGGGTGTCTGTTATGGTCCTGGGAAGTGGGGCGCAAGCAAAGGCGGCGCGACGCTGGCTTCGCTAAATCCTGGCACCTCTGAAATATTGGCGAGCGTGGTGCCTGCGACAACGGCCGATTACGACCATGCCATTACGGCGGCACACACAGCGTTTGCGTCGTGGCGTACGCTGCCGGCGCCTTCGCGGGGCGAGGTGATTCGGCAGATCGGCGAGGCGTTGCGCGAACATAAGGAAGCGCTCGGCAGCTTGGTTTCACTGGAGATGGGCAAGATCAAGCAGGAAGGTTTGGGCGAAGTGCAGGAGATGATCGACATGGCCGACTTCGCCGTGGGGCAGTCGCGCATGCTGTATGGCCACACCATGCACTCTGAGCGGGCGCAACATCGCATGTACGAGCAGTGGCATCCGCTGGGTGTGGTGGGCGTGATCACGGCGTTTAATTTTCCGGTGGCGGTGTGGGCATGGAATGCCTTTCTCGCCGCAATTTGCGGCAACACCGTGGTGTGGAAGCCGTCGTCGAAAGTGCCGCTGTGTGCGATTGCGGTGCTGCATATTTGCAATCGCGTGCTGGCGGCCAATCACTTGCCGGCGATTTTCACCTTGCTGATCAGCGACGCAGCGGATCTCAAAGACCGCTTGCTTGCCGATGTGCGTGTGCCGCTGATTTCTTTCACCGGATCAAGCCGCGTCGGCCGCGTGGTGGCTGAAGCTGTGGCGCGGCGTCTCGGGCGCAGTTTACTGGAGCTGGGCGGCAACAACGCGGTGATCGTCGATCAAAGTGCCGATCTTGACTTGGCGGTGCCCGCCATCGTATTCGGTGCGGTCGGCACGGCCGGACAGCGCTGTACCTCCACGCGACGCTTGATTGTGCACGCGCAGGTGCAAGACTCACTGCTGCGGCGCTTGACGGACGCTTACGCGCAAGTGCGCATCGGCGACCCGCTCAAGAAAAATGTCTTGATGGGCCCGCTGATCGACGCACGCGCGGTCGAGCATTTTAAAACCGCAGTGCAGCGCGCGCAGCAGTTGGGCGGAACGATACTCGCCGGCGGCAAAGCGCGCGTGGGCCGCGGCCACTTCGTGCAGCCGACGCTGATCGCCGCGCAGCCGCACTGGGACGTGGTACAGCAGGAAACCTTTGCGCCGATCCTGTACGTGCTACCGTTCAAAACACTGGAAGAAGCGATCACGATAAATAATTCCGTGCCGCAAGGTTTGTCGTCGTCGATCTTCACCAACGACCTGCGCCATGCGGAACGGTTTCTCGCCGCCACCGGCAGCGATTGCGGCATTGCAAATGTCAATATCGGCACTTCGGGTGCCGAAATCGGCGGCGCCTTCGGTGGCGAAAAAGAAACCGGCGGCGGACGCGAAGCCGGTTCGGACGCGTGGAAGGCTTACATGCGCCGCCAAACCAATACGATTAATTGGGGACGCGAATTGCCCTTGGCGCAGGGCATTAAATTCGAGATCAAGCATTGATGAACATGAACTACGTTATCCCCGGCTTAGCGCTGTTGCTCGCGACGGCGATTGCGCACGCCCAAGAGCTGTGCGTCACTCCGGGCCGATATTTTCAGCCCGCGATGCAACACTCGGTGTCGGTGGAAGAAACCCTGCGGCGCGTTTCCAAGCGACGGGTCGTGTTGTTGGGCGAGCATCATGACAATGCCGAGCATCATCGTTGGCAATTGCACACGGTGGCGGCGTTGGCGGCGCTGCGGCCGAAGATTGCACTGGGTTTGGAAATGGTGCCGCGCCGCTTACAACCGGTGTTGGATCGCTGGACCCAGGGCCAACTGCGCGAAGATGAATTGATCACGCAACTGGATTGGGATGCCATCTGGTCGTTCGACATCCAGTATTACCTGCCGCTGTTTCATCTCGCGCGTATGCAACGCATTCCGCTCTACGCGTTAAATGTGGAGCGGGAATTGTTCAAGCGCGTCACCAACGTGGGTTGGGAAGCCATAGCGCAGAACGAGCGCGAAGGTGTCACCACGCCCGCGCCTGCCAGCAAAGAATACTTGCGATTTCTTGCCACGAGTTTCTTGGGTCATAATCCGCAAACACCTGCCGGCGCCGATGCCACGTCGCCACCCGACGGCGAAAAGTTTTTGCGCTTCGTGCAAGGCCAGTTACTGTGGGACCGCGCGATGGCCGACGGTTTGGCGAAGGTGGCACTGGCGGCGAACCCGCCCTTGGTGATTGGTATTATGGGTAGCGGGCATATTGTGAATCGCTACGGTGTGCCGGACCAATTGACGCAGCTAAACGTTACCGACGTTGCCGTGCTGGTGCCATGGGACGCGCATTTTGATTGCGCACAACTCAACAAGAATTTTGCCGATGCGGTGTTTGGTGTTGACATCACCGCCGAGCCCACGCCGTAACCAGGAGTACCACCATGCATTTAATACGTAGCGGGTTCGCCATGTTGGCGGCGCTCGGCATCTTGATCCTCAGCGCGTGCACCAATGAGGCACCCAGCGACGCTGCGGTAGAGAAGCTCGGCATAGAGTTTTACTCGGCGCTCAAGGCCAAGGATTTTGAACATGCGCTGGATTATTACTCGCCGGATTTTTTTAACGGGCGTCCGCGTGAAGAGTGGAAGGCGCATTTGCAAGCGATCCAGCAAAAACTCGGTGAGATTAAGAGTTTCGACCTGCGCCGCAAACAAGTGGACGTGCGCTATACCGGTACGTTTTTTATTTACGAATACAGCGTGGTGTACGCGAACGAAAAAGCCTGGGAAACGATTACATTCTTTATTCATGTGAGCGGCGAGCAGCCCGTTAAAGTATTCGGTCATCAGATCAAAGCCAAGGGAATTTAAACACATGAACAACATCCATCGCTCGACCACCATCGGCGTGCTGGCAATCTGCTGCGGCGCTTGGTTAAGCGCCTGTCAAACCACGGCGGTGAGTCCGCATAAACGCATGAGTATGAATAGTAGCTTCGGCTATTCCGAGGCACCGGAGTACAAACCCGACGACCCGCTCGAATCACCGAACGTACTGGATTTAAGTGCGATTCAGCCGCTCGATCAGCTCATGCCCAAGCTGCTCGAAAAACGCGTGATTTTTGTCGGCGAGACACATGATCGACTCGACCACCACCTCAATCAGCTCGACATCATTCGCCGCACCTACGAAAACAGTCATGAACTGGCCATCGGCATGGAGTTTTTTCAACTCCCGTTTCAGCCGGCGTTGGACGATTACATCGCCGGCAAGATTGACGAGAAAGAATTCTTGCGCAAATCAGAATATTTCCAGCGCTGGCGCGTCGACTACCGCAACTACCGCCCGATCATTCGTTACGCCAAGGAGAAGGGTATTCCGCTGCTGGCGCTGGACTTGTCGGAAGAGTTGCGCAAGAAAATCGCCCGCAACGACATGGCCAACCTGAGCGCGGGCGAAACCGTGCAACTGCCCAAAGAGATCGACCGTTCCAATAACGACTACCGCGAAATGTTGCAGAGCATTTTTGCCATGCATCCCGACTCCGCCGACTTTGAGCGTTTCATCGAAGTGCAACTGTCGCGCGATGAGGCCATGGCGCAAACTGCAGCCACGTATCTGCAACAGCACCCGAAGGCGCGCATGGTGATTCTCGCCGGCGGCGGCCATATGGTGTATCGCTTTGGCATCCCCAGCCGGCTTGCGCGGCGCATCGATGCACCCAACGTGGTAGTGTTGAACGACTCGATCAAGCAATACGACAATCAGATTGCGGATTACATATTACTGCCCGCGCCGCTGAGCCTGCCCAAGGAGGTGCGCATGGGCGTGGTTCTTGACACCAGCAAGCTCGGCCAGTTGAGTATCAATGGATTTGCCGACAACAGCCCGGCCATCATTGCCGGCCTTAAAAAAGGCGACCGCTTGTTAAGTATTGATGGCCAGCCGCTGATGCAGATGGCGGATCTCAAGATTGCGCTGCTGGACAAAAACGCTGGCGACAAAGTGCAAATCAAAGTGCAACGCGCTGGGTGGTTTGGTGCGCAGAAAGAGCTGGGTTTTGAAGTGCCACTGTACTGAACCAGCAGGGCTGACTGACATTAAATTCGTTGGGAACAACAACAAGCCATATTGTCCGCCATCGGTAATGTAGTGATAGTGCGCTGCGGCTTCCAATACGTTTACGTTTGCGCGAAGGCGTGCTGTCGACCCTGGGCCGACATGCGGTGCGCCAACTTGAGTGCCCGAAAGCTGACATTCCAACGAGTCTACCCACATCTACTCCGATCCCCCGTCGACACATTGTGCGGAGCACCAAACGCAACAGGAAACGCGACGCTACCGGGGCATGCTAAAATTCAGACGGACCTACAGACAGATCTTTTGCCACGTTTCGTGGCTTGTGAAACAAACGGTACAGGCATTGCTCTGTATCAGTCTTCCGTATCACGCGATTTATGCGTCAGCGTGCACTCGCGTAAGAGTGTCTGTAGGTCCACTTTCTCTCGGACATTGAATGAAGCAACTAGACATACTGAAGTCGTCGAAGATTCTTCACGAGGTCGCTGCCCTTTTGGGCTTTAAGCCACACATGCTTTCCTTCATCCTATACATTCAGCCCAACGACAAAAAGTACAGACAATTCGACATCCCAAAGCGACATGGCGGCACACAGCAAATCTGCGCACCATTGTCTGGCTTAAAGTTACTTCAGCAACGGCTGTCCAATCTCCTTCAAAACTGCGTAGAGGAGATCAATAAAGACAGCAGTCAGCACGACAAGATTTTGCATGGTTTCAAGCGAAAATGTTCAATTATCACGAACGCGAAGGAGCATCGAAATCGCAACTATGTATTCAATGTTGATTTGACGGATTTCTTTGGCAGCATCAACTTCGGTCGTGTTCGCGGCTTTTTAATGAAGGATAAAAACTTTGAGCTTCATGCGGATGTTGCGACAGTCCTTGCGCAAATCGCTTGTCACCAAAACGCACTACCGCAGGGAAGCCCGTGCTCACCGGTCATCTCTAACTTGATTGGGCACGTGCTTGACATTCATCTCGTCCGATTGGCCTCGCGTAACGGCTGTTCGTACACGCGATACGCAGACGACCTAACATTCTCCACAAACAAGCCTGAGCCCGGTAGGCTGGGTTGGTAAACCCAGCAAGAAACCCTAATACCACAGTGTCATAACCAATTCATTTTTTCGCCCACATCACGGACAGCGTTCACGTTGCGCGCCCAGTGTGGCTGTACCGCAGGTGCAGCTCCAGTGGTTTCAAATCCGCTGCTTGCCGCATTGAGCATCATGATGCTAATCTTTTAACATCTTGATGTATCAATCGGAGAATCTTGATGCGCACCACATTCACGTTGGACGATGACATTGCTAAGAAGCTAAAAGAGCAAATCCGCAAAACGGGAAAGTCGTTTAAGGCCGTGGTCAATGAGACGTTGCGGCTGGGCTTAGCCGCTCATCGCCAGATGTCCGATACACCGCTGAAACCGTTTCGGGTTAAGGCGCGCGCACTCGGTGTGAAGCCGGGATTTTCTTACGATGATACTGCCAGCTTGTTGGAACAGGCGGAAGGTCCCGCCTTCCGATGATTCTGGTCGATGTCAATTTGCTGTTGTACGCCTATGACAATACTTCGCGATTTCATGCTGTGGCCAAACCGTGGTGGGAAGATGCCTTGTCACAACCTGCCCCGGTTGGGTTGCCGTGGACAACGTTGCTCGCTTTTTTACGCATCACCACGAACCCGCGTGTCATAGCCAAGCCTCTGGATATCACCGAAGCAACCGATCATGTTGAAGGTTGGCTACAGCGCCCGATGACACAGATCGTTCACCCAACGGAGCGGCATTGGGAGATTCTGCACTCCCTACTGGTATCCACACGATCACCAGCAAACTACGTTCCCGATGCGCACCTCGCGGCATTGGCGATTGAGCACGGCGCGGTTTTGTGTAGTAGCGATCACGATTTTGCGCGCTTTCCAAATCTCGTGTGGCGCAATCCACTTGATGGTTAACTTCGTTGTACAGCCTTTCCATCATTTCAGCTCAGAACGAGGCGACTATAGCTTTACCGCTACGATTGGTTTGCGCTTGTTGTCGATTTTCAAAGACGACCAACGTAGCCTGCTATAAAACGCGCTGGTGCCTGACCCCAGCACGCAGCGCCCGTGCAAAAACTAATTTGTCGCGGAGTGACCCATCGACGGTTTGGTTGCCGCAGGCGGCGGTTCGGGCAACGAAATATTGAGTTCCAAAATCTCGCAATTGCCTTCGCGTTGTAAATGCACCTGCACTTGATCAATATCAATCGCGACGTACTTTGCAACGACTTCCAGAATTTCGCGTTTGAGTGCCGGTAAATAATCCGGGCCACTGCGATCAACGCGCTCCCGCGCCAGAATGATCTGCAAGCGTTCCTTGGCAACGACCGCCGATTTTTTGCGTTTGCTCAAGAAATAGTCGAGAAGGTTCATGGTTTAGGTTCCGAACAGGCGTTGTAGAAAACTTTTTCTCTCCGGCTCAAGGAAGCGCATTGGGCGTGATTCGCCAAGGAAGCGTGCAACCACATCTTCATACGCCTGCCCACTGGGACTTTTTTCAAAATGGATCACCGGCACACCCGAGTTGGATGCTTGCAACACGACTTCGGATTCCGGGATGACGCCGATCAGCGGAATGCCCAGTAAATCCTGCACATCTTTGAGGCTGAGCATTTCGCCGGCTTCGACGCGGCGTGGCGAATAACGCGTAACCAACAGATGCTCCTTGATCGGTGTGCTGCCGGTTTCGGCGCGCTTCGAGCGTGCCTGCAAGATGCCCAGGATACGATCCGAGTCGCGCACCGAAGAGACTTCCGGATTGGTCACCACGAAGGCTTCGTCGGCGAAGTACAGCGCCATCAACGCGCCTTGTTCGATGCCCGCCGGCGAGTCGCACACGATGTAATCGAAGCTGTCACGCAATTCGTCAAGCACGCGCCCCACGCCTTCTTTGCTGAGCGCTTCCTTGTCGCGAGTTTGTGAGGCCGGGAGAATAAAAAGATTGTCGCAATGTTTGTCGCGAATCAGCGCTTGCTTGAGCAGCGCTTCATTTTGGATGACGTTGACGAAGTCGTAAACGACGCGTCGCTCGCAGCCCATGACAAGGTCGAGATTTCTGAGTCCAACATCGAAGTCGATTACTGCGGTTTTAAAACCACGCTTTGCAAGACCGGTGGAGACGCTGGCGCTGGTGGTGGTTTTGCCAACGCCGCCTTTACCGGAGGTGACGACGATGATTGTTGCCAAGGGCGAAACCCTCCTCTTTGATACACGATGTTGATGCGGATATTACACTAATCGAGCGGTGCCACAATAAGTTGTTCGCCGTCGAGAAACACCTGCACCGCCTTGCCGCGCAGCTCTTTCGGCGGGCCGTTGTCGAACACCCGATAGTTGCCCGCGATGGCGACCAGCTCGGCTTCGAATTGGTGGCAGAAAATGCGCGCCTGCGCGTCGCCGGAAACCCCCGCCAGGGCACGCCCACGCAGCGGTGCGTAGACGTGAATATTGCCCTGCGCGATAATTTCTGCGCCCGCATTGACGGCGGCAAGCACGATCAAGTCACCGTGGCGCGCCATCATGCGCTGACCCGAGCGCACCGCCTGCTGAACAATTTTGGTATGCGGTGCGTGTTTGCCCACTACGGCTTCCGAGGACGCGATGTTGTCGGCATCGGCGCTTTCGGTCGTCGCTGATTCTATCGAGGCGCCATGTGGTGACGTTACCAGCGGGGCGACATTCGGTGGCTCTTTCATCGAGCGGCCCTTCAGGACCGCAAGCCCGGCGGCCATAGCCGCTTCGTGTTGCAAGGGCGATCCATTTTGCACGCCGACCGGAAACAACTGTCGAGCGCGCAGTAACACTACAAAGCGGTGAAAATCCAGCGCCGCCGGAATGTCGCGTACTGACTCCAGGTCGACAACAATCGGGGCGTTTACGAAAAATTGCGGGTTTTTGGTGAGGCGTTTAACAAGCTGGGCTTCAATGATATCCAGCTCGTTGGAATGAATACGCAACACCGAAAGCGTGAAGACCGAACCTTTCAGCTCAATTGCGGATTCATGCGTGCGAGGTTCGGCAGGAAATAAGTCCTGCGTGTCCGTGGCGTCTGATCGCGGCATGCTGATCATTCCTGTTCAAGTGAATGATACGGTTGTGTGAGGCCCCCTGCTTACACGCGAGACATTCTACGGAGTAGATTCATGACACTCAATGCATTTGTTGAATGGTAAAAATTTATACGTCGCTCCACATGCGTACCAAGTTGACATAGCTGCGATTAACTTGTGCGGTTTCCACTGCATCCGGTGCCGCCTGCAATAATTTTTCGCGTGCAAGATGAAGTTCGTATAGCAGCTCGCGTTGTGCCGGATCGCGCACCGCGCTCTGCAGCCACGTCACTGCAACTAGGCGTTCGCCGCGCGTAACCGGGGTAACGTGGTGCAGGCTGGAGGCGGGATACAAAATGGCATCGCCGGCCGGCAGCTTCGCCAGTTGCGTTCCGAACGAAGTACGCACGGCCAGTTCACCGCCGTCGTAGTCGCCGATATTGCTTAGAAACAGCGTAATGGCCATGTCGCAGCGGTACGGCATGCCATCGGCACCCATGATCGGATCATCAACGTGTTCGCCGTAAGTCATGCCCGGCATGTAGCGCGCATAGTAAGGTGTGGCAACGCGTAACGGCAGCGCCGCCGCTCGATAGACCGGATGCCGCACCAGAGAATTCATCACGACATCGTTTAAAATATCAAGCTCCGCTGCGTCGCGCGCGACTTCCTGATTATTTTTAACGCGTGACGCAGCGTTACCCGCAGAAAGCTTGCCGTCGACAAAGGGAGCGCTACGCAACAGGTTGCAAACGCGTTGCAACTGCGACGGGTTGAGCACAGCAGGCAGTGCGATCATCATCTTGGCGTCTCATGGTATTTTGTGCGGGTTGAGCATCCGCGATTCCCGGAAATTGTGCCAGACGGTACGGCAACTATTAACGCCGGCATACAGAAAAAAATGCGGCTTTTATCAGCAGGCGGGGAACACACCACGTCTTGCACAGCGAGCAGGACGCATGGAAAAATTTACGCTCGACATGACACAAACCATTTTATCGGTGGTAAAAATGCGAGCTCACTAAGTAAAAATATTCTTAAATTGAGTGCAAACTACTAGCACAATTGACAAAACTATTGAAAAATACGCCCCGGCTTGGAACGGGTTTAATTCCAGACACTCCCTGTCTCGAACAAGTTATCCAAGAAATAAACGTACTAAACGGAGGATCTATGAAGCGTTATATCGCCACCGCAGTGATGGCAGTTGTATTGACAACCGGTTTGACCGGTTGCGGCATGAAAGAGCGTGATGAGTTGAAGGCTAAAGTTGCAACGATGGAGCAAGACGCGTCCAAGATGAAGAACGAAATGGCTTCGAAAGATGCCACCGTTGCTGATCTGCGTTCACAACTTGAAGCGGCAAACAAGAATGCCCGCGCTGCTCAAGACAAAGTTGCACAGATGGAAGCCGACGCTGCAAAAGCGAAGGAAGCCGCGATGAAGAAGCCTGCTGCTGCACCCGCTAAGGGCGCTGCACCTGCCAAGGCAATGGCTGCTCCTCACGCCAAGCCGACTCCTGCCAAGAAGTAAGTTATCGAGCTTCAGCCGCGCGGATTACTTTGGTAACCTGCGCAGAAGTTTGAAGAGTTCAGAGAAGCGCGCTCCTAAGGCGCGTTTCTTTTTTTACGCGTTTGAAATTACCTCGGCACCATCCATAAACGGCTGCAGCGCGCGCGGCACTGCAATCGAACCATTCGCCAGTTGGTAGTTTTCCATGATGGCCACCAGCGTGCGACCGACTGCCAAGGCAGAACCGTTGAGCGTGTGCACCAATTCCGGCTTGCCAGTTGCCGGATTACGCCAGCGCGCCAGCATGCGACGCGCCTGAAAGTCTTCAAAGTTGCTGCACGACGAAATCTCGCGGTACTTCTGCTGCCCCGGCAGCCACACTTCCAGATCATAAGTTTTCGCCGCTGAAAAACCCATGTCGCCGCCGCACAGTGCCATCACCCGATAAGGCAATTCGAGTTTCTGCAAAATCTTTTCCGCGTGGCCGGTGAGCTGTTCGTGCGCGACGTAAGAATCTTGCGCACGCACGATCTGCACGAGCTCGACTTTTTCGAACTGGTGCTGACGAATCAAACCGCGCGTGTCTTTGCCGTAAGAACCGGCCTCGCTGCGAAAACACGGCGTGTGCGCGACGAAACGCAACGGCATGAACGGGGCGTCCACGATGGTGTCGCGCACGATGTTGGTCACCGGCACTTCGGCGGTGGGAATCAAATAGTAATTGTGCTCGCCGCTGAGCTTGAATAAATCTGCCTCAAACTTCGGCAACTGGCCGGTGCCGCGCAGCGAATCCGCATTGACGAGATACGGCACATACACTTCGGTGTAGCCATGTTCGCGCGTGTGCACGTCGAGCATGAACTGAATTAACGCGCGCTGCATGCGTGCCAGTGATCCGAACAGCACGCTGAAGCGCGCACCGGAAATTTTCGCAGCGGTGTCGAAGTCCAGTAACTTCAGTTGTTCGCCCAATGCGACGTGATCTTTGGGTGTGAAAGCGAATTGACGCGGCTCGCCCCAACGACGCACTTCCTGATTATCGTTTTCGTCTTTGCCATCCGGCACGCTGGCGTGTGGGATATTCGGCACGCTCAGCAACAGTATGTCGAGCTGCGCCTGGATATCGTCAAGACCCGCTTCCGCAGCTTTGAGCTCGTCACCCAGGTGCGCGACCTCCGCCAGCAGTGGTTCGACATTCTGTCCTTGTGACTTGGCTTTACCGATTACCTTGGAGCGCGTATTACGCTCGTTTTGCAGGCTTTGCGTGCGCACTTGCAGGTCTTTGCGCTGTGCTTCCAAGGTTGCGATGCGCGCGCTGTCGAGCACATAACCACGCCGCGCCAGTTTGAGTGCGGTGGCTGCAAGCTCGCTGCGAAATAATTTTGAATCCAGCATGGCTCAGGTTCGTCCCGTTAAATGGTTTCATTGACGGTGGCATTCCATGCCACCATGTGGCCGGGTTTGATGGTAGTACTCAAGTGTTCGAGGATGGCTTGCACCTTGGCGGGCTCGTCGAAGAACTCCACCACCAGGGGCAGATCGAGCGACAAATTTACTGCGGCGGAGGTGTGCGTGGCACGGCTGTGACCAAAGCCGCTGACGCCGCGAAACACCGTTACGCCTTTGACTTTTTCCCAGTCGTGCAGGCGCTTGAGCAAGCTCTTCAACAACGCTTCGCTTTCGTTGAAATAAATGCGCACCATCGTGACTTCGACGACTTTCATAATTGCCTCCCGCTGACCACGCCGATCCAGGTTGCTGTCAAGCACAGGCCCACACTCAACAGAATGTTAGCCAGTGCCTTGGGCAGCTCACCGCCGGCGATCAAGTTAACCGTCTCCATCGAAAACGCCGAGAAGGTCGTAAACCCTCCCAGCATGCCAACGACTAATCCGGCACGCCAAATCGGATCGAGCGCACTACGCTCCACCAGCAGGGTGTACAACAGCCCCATCAACAGCGAACCCAGCACATTCACCAGCAACGTGCCGTAGGGGAAGTTGCTGCCCAAGCGGTTGTAGGTCCAGGTCGAGGCGAGAAAGCGCAGCACCGAGCCCAGAGCACCGCCGACCGCGATGGCGAGGAGGTTGTTCACACGATAGCCTGTAGTTTGACCACGCCATTCTAACCAACGCCTGTTTATTTTTCCCGCCGTGTTTTTGCGTCGGCAGCGCGCAATGCCGCGAGCTTTTCGCCGATCTTGATTTCCAGGCCGCGCTCCACCGGCTGGTAGTACAGCGCCTCCGGCATGCCGTCGGGAAAGTAGCGTTCGCCGGCCGCATAAGCATCGGCTTCGTGATGCGCGTAACGGTAATCTTTGCCGTAATCCAGCTCTTTCATCAGGCGCGTCGGCGCATTGCGCAAATGCAGTGGCACGTCCAAGGAGCCATAGCGTTGCACATCGGCGCGCGCTGCACCCAGCGCAGTGTAGACCGCGTTGCTCTTCGGTGCACAGGCCAGATACACCACCGCTTGCGCCAGCATCAACTCGCCCTCCGGCGCGCCCAGCCGTTCGAACGCGTCCCACGCGTTGAGCGCTATCTGCAAGCCGCGCGGATCGGCGTTGCCGATGTCTTCGCTCGCCATGCGCACCATGCGGCGTGCGACATACGACGGATCGCAGCCGCCGTCGAGCATGCGCGCAAACCAGTACAAAGCAGCATCGGGATTGGAACCGCGCACTGCCTTATGCAAGGCGGAGATCTGGTCGTAAAACATCTCGCCGCCTTTGTCGAAGCGCCGCAGCCCGCCCGCCACCACTTCGCGCACGGTGTCGAGGGCGAGGGTTTCGCCATCATCCGTAGGCTGGGCGAGATCAGCGGCGATTTCCAATAAATTCAGCGCACGACGCGCATCGCCGTCGGCCGCCTGCGCGAGTAAATCGCGCGCTGCGTCGACGACCTGCAAGCCGCGCGCGCCCAGACCACGTTGCGTGTCGCTCAGCGCGCGGTCGATAACGCTGTGGATATCGGCAATTTGCAAGGGCTTGAGCACGTACACGCGGGCGCGCGACAACAGCGCGTTGTTCAACTCGAAGGATGGGTTTTCAGTCGTTGCGCCGATAAAAATCACCGTGCCGTTTTCTACGTATGGCAGGAAGGCGTCTTGTTGTGACTTATTAAACCGATGCACTTCGTCGACAAACAGCACGGTGCGCTGCTGCTGCGCACGCGCCGCCTGCGCCTGCTCCATCGACGCACGAATGTCTTTCACACCCGCCAGCACCGCTGAAATGCTGATGAAGTGCGCGTCGGCGTAATGCGCCAGCACGCGTGCCAAGGTGGTTTTGCCAGTACCCGGCGGCCCCCAGAAAATCATCGAATGCGGCGTGCGACTTTCAAGCGCCGCGCGCAACGGTTTGCCCGGCGCCAGCAGATGCGCCTGTCCAACAAACTCATCGAGCGTGCGCGGCCGCATACGATCAGCCAGTGGGCGGTCATCGCGTGCGGAAGGGGCGGGATCGAAAAGATTCATGGTGCGTGAATATAACGCGAAACCCGCGCGCGCAGCAGGCGCACCGGCCTCGCTATTTCATCGCTTCGCTTCAAAAGCCGGTCGTGCCAGCGGGCCCAATACCCGTGCTCTACACGCTGTTTGGCACGACCGGCTACCTCACAACAGGCAAACGGACTCCCAACCCGTTTTCGCCATCACGCTTCACATTTGGATGCGTGGGGTGTGGGCAACACTCCGTTCGACCCTGCGGCCAACGCATGGCCCGGGACGAACGGGTTGCAAGCTTCATCTGCCAAATCAATGGCTATGCACTTTTCCTAGCTCCTTCGTGGGTAATGGAAACTCCCGGTTAAAACGAACCCTCCTCGTGCATGGCGAGAAAAAAAATAGCAAACAAAACGGCGGCAATAATGATCGCTGTAAGCATAACTCGCACCTCGAATCATGGTTGGACAACCCCGCTAGGCGCAGCACCCGAACCCGAGAATTCAACGCTTCGCGCTATCGGTAACGGATGACTTAAAGTCTAGGCGCATACATTATGTAAAATAAATCGAACGTTTTTATCGGCGGGTTTTTGAGGCTAAGTTCTTCTAATATCCAGGGCCTAAAACGTGACAGAGATATCATCCCAGCACCGCGCCTACCTCATTTGCAGAACTATTTTTCACGCTGAAGAAGGACGCGCGACTCCTTCAACATAAAATTTTGGAATTCCTGCGCCGCCATAGACAGCCGTTTTCCGCGCCGATGAACCACATACCAATGCCGCATAATCGGAAAGTGTTCGACGTTAAGAACGCAGAGACGGTTCAGCGTCAGTTCCATCTCGACCGTATCACGCGACAGCAAACCCAGCCCTAAGCCGGCCTGGACACTTTGTTTAATGGCCTCGTTGCTACCGACTTCCATGCCGGTTTTCAATTGAATGCCGCGCTCGTTAAAAAAACGTTCCATGGCATTGCGGGTGCCTGAGCCAGTTTCTCGCACCAAAAAGGTTTCTTTCTGTAACCGTGCAAGTGAGATACGTTTTCTGATTGCAAGCGGATGCTCGGGCGGTGCAACAACAACGAGGCTATTTTCAAGAAACGGCCATGCTTCCAAATCGCGCTCTGCCGGCGGTTGGCCCATGATCACGAGGTCGACACTGTTGTTGTTAAGTTGCTCCAAAAGCGACTGCCGGTTGGTGACGTCCAGACTAATGACAACGTCTGGATAGCGTCGATTGAACACGGCTAATAACGTGGGCACAAAGTAATTTGCCGTGGTTGCAACCGCGATGCGCAATTTTCCACCTTTGATACCTTTGCGCTGGTTGACGAGCTGTTCGAGTTCTTCCAGTTGGCGGTTGACATTTCGGGCATAGAGCAACACCTCTTTGCCGGTTTCGGTCAGGTGGATGATTTTGCCGACCTGCTCAAACAGCGCAACGCCCAGTTGCCCTTCGAGTTGTTTGATCTGCATGGACACGGCAGGTTGGGTTAAAAACAAGGTTTGTGCGGCGCGGGTAAAACTCAGGTAGGTCGCAACCGATTCAAATACGCGTAACTGGCGCAAGGTCAGGTTCATAGGACAGCCATGGTATTAAATCATCAATAAAACCTGATTCTAGCAGCCAATAAAACTGAATGTCATTTATGGATTAACGCGGGTAGATTATTAGCACTGCGACGAACAGAGCATCTGTCCAACCTCCAAGGACGGACACGCTTTTAGTCCGTGCTTTAATCCACCGACGAGGAAACCTGAATGAGCAAGGGTAATGTGAAGACCTACAAAGCAGGCGTTAAAGAGTACCGCGAAACCTATTGGATGCCGAACTACACGCCGAACGACACCGACCTGCTGGCGTGCTTCAAAATCACCCCGCAAGCAGGTGTGCCACGCGAAGAAATCGCCGCCGCCGTTGCCGCCGAATCATCGACCGGAACCTGGACCACGGTGTGGACCGATCTGCTGACTGATCTTGATCATTACAAGGGTCGTGCTTACCGCATCGAAGACGTGCCCGGTGATGACACATGTTTTTACGCGTTTGTTGCTTATCCCATCGACCTGTTCGAAGAGGGCTCGGTCGTCAACGTGTTCACCTCCCTGGTCGGCAACGTGTTCGGTTTCAAAGCACTGCGCGCATTGCGACTGGAAGACGTGCGCTTCCCGATTGCTTATGTCATGACCTGCGGTGGCCCGCCCCAGGGTATCCAGGTTGAGCGCGATATCATGAACAAATACGGTCGTCCGCTGCTGGGCTGCACCATCAAGCCGAAGCTCGGTTTGTCGGCTAAGAATTACGGCCGCGCCGTGTACGAATGCCTGCGTGGCGGTTTGGATTTCACCAAAGACGACGAAAATGTCAACAGCCAGCCCTTCATGCGCTGGCGCGCACGTTTTGACTTCGTACAGGAAGCCACCTTGAAAGCCGAGCAGGAAACCGGCGAACGCAAAGGTCACTACCTGAACGTCACCGCACCGACGCCGGAAGAGATGTACAAGCGTGCCGAGTACGCGAAGGAAATTGGCGCGCCGATCATCATGCACGACTACATCACCGGCGGTTTCTGCGCCAACACGGGCTTAGCCAACTGGTGCCGCGACAACGGCATGTTGTTGCATATCCATCGCGCCATGCACGCGGTGCTTGATCGCAATCCGCACCACGGTATTCACTTCCGCGTACTTGCGAAAATTTTGCGTCTGTCGGGTGGTGACCACCTGCACACCGGCACCGTCGTGGGCAAGCTGGAAGGCGACCGTGCGTCAACCATCGGCTGGATCAACTTGTTGCGCGACAAGTACATCAAAGAAGATCGTTCCATGGGCATTTTCTTCGATCAGGATTGGGGCTCTATGCCGGGCGTCTTCGCGGTAGCCTCGGGCGGCATTCACGTCTGGCACATGCCGGCGCTGGTCAGCATTTTCGGCGACGACGCGGTGTTGCAGTTCGGCGGCGGAACGCTCGGCCATCCGTGGGGTAACGCTGCCGGTGCGGCGGCCAATCGCGTCGCGCTGGAAGCCTGCGTCGAAGCACGCAACGAAGGTCGTCAGATCGAGAAGGAAGGCAAGGAGATCCTCACCAAGGCGGCGCAATCGAGCCCGGAATTGAAGATTGCGATGGAAACCTGGAAAGAGATCAAGTTCGAATTCGACACTGTCGACAAGCTTGACATCAAACACAAGTGAGCAATGCAGGGCGCGGCAACGCGACGCGACGCGACGCGACGCGCCCTGCCTTTTAAGCGCAGCCAATTGAGGAAGATGCAATGAATGAAATGCAAGATTACAAGTCGAGCCTGAGTGACACCGCCAGCCGTAAATTCGAGACCTTCTCGTATTTGCCGGCCATGGAAAAATCACAGATCCAGAAGCAGGTCGCGTACTTGGTCAAACAAGGCTGGAACCCGGCCATCGAACATACCGAACCGGAAAACTCCTTCGACAATTATTGGTACATGTGGAAGCTGCCGATGTTCGGCGAAACCAACATTGAAACCATTCTTGCTGAAGCCGAAGCCTGCCACAAAGCCCACCCGCACAATCATGTGCGTTTGGTAGGTTACGACAACTACAAGCAGTCGCAGGGTACGGCGATGGTGATTTTTCGCGGCAAGATGAAATAGATTTCTCCGGTTGGTGGAGTAAATTGCCCCCGTCTGGAGCAGTCTCCAGCGGGGGCTTTTTGTTGGCGAAATAATTAAGGCGAGGAACACACGATGGGTAAAGGCGATGTTGCACAATTCTTGATTGCACGGGAGCCGTATTACCGCGCGGTGTCGACCGAGGTCGAATTGTACGAAGCCGCATACAGTGCGCGCATGCCGGTCATGCTCAAAGGCCCGACCGGTTGCGGCAAAAGCCGCTTCGTCGAATACATGGCGTGGAAGCTCAACAAACCGCTCATTACCGTCGCCTGCAATGAAGACATGACCGCAAGCGATCTGGTCGGACGCTTTTTGCTGGATGCGACCGGAACCCAGTGGCACGACGGCCCGCTTACGGTTGCCGCACGCATCGGTGCGATTTGTTATCTCGACGAAGTGGTCGAAGCGCGCCAGGATACAACCGTGGTGATCCATCCGCTCACCGACCATCGGCGCCAATTGCCGCTGGAAAAAAAGGGCGAGATGGTGAACTGCCATGCCGATTTTCAACTGGTGATTTCTTACAACCCCGGCTACCAAAGCTTGATGAAAGATCTCAAGCAGTCCACTAAGCAACGCTTCGGTGCGATTGACTTCGACTATCCCGATGCCGAAATCGAAACTGAAATCGTGATGCATGAAACTCAGGTGGACAAAGCGGTTGCCGAGAAATTGGTGCAGATCGCGCACCGTGCGCGCAACCTCAAGGGGCATGGTCTTGACGAAGGTATATCGACGCGCTTGCTGACGTACGCCGGCCAGCTCATCGCTCGCGGCGTCGCACCCAAGGCGGCCTGTCAGATGACCTTGGTGCGCCCGATCACCGACGACCCGGACATGCGCGACACTCTCGATGCCGCAATAAACACCTATTTTTAAGGCAGCGTAGCGTCATGACGGTGGACCTAAAAGAATATCACGCGCAGCTTGATGCGCTCGATCCACGTGTGCGCGGCACACTTGAAGCAAGCTTCGCCGAAGCCGCGCGGGTGATGTCGCCGCACGGGTTGCAGCTTTGGTTGGAGGGCGCCAAGGGCTTGTCGCAATTGGGACGCGGCAACGAGTTGGTGATCACCTACATTCAGGCGATGCCGGCGGTGGTCAAACATGTCGGCGAAGATATTTTGACCGACTGCATCAGCGCCGCGATGAAGCTTGCTTCGATGGTCAGCGGCGAAGTCATTCAACTGCTGTTCGACACCTTACCTACCGCCGCGCAGCGCTTGAGCGACGCCGAATTATTGCGCGGTTATCTTGGGCTCATTCATCAACTGTCAGGCAAAGTGCCGCGCGGCCTGCGACCGCTGCTGGGTCATCTCGACGAACTATTCGGCAAGCTCACGCTGGGTGGACTGCGCCGCTGGGCGTTGTGGGGCGCGCAAGCACATCAGCGCGATTTTGCGGCACAAATAGACTATTTCGATCTGCACAGCGCAGACAGCCAAGCCATGTTGCAGAAGGAGCGACGCGGCACGCTGTTCATCGACAATCAACGCAAGCTCAATTTTTATCTGCGCGCGTTCTGGGGTCGTGACTTTTTTATGCGCCCCACTTCGGGTGATTTTGAAACGCGTGAAGGCTGCCGGCCATTTATCGAGGCGCGTGTTATCCACCTGCCGGATGCGTTCGACAATTTCGCTGGCTTGCCCGGCAAAGATTTGTATCGCGCCGCAGCGGCACACGCCGCCGCGCATCTGGTATACATGCGCGCGCCGTTGTCGATGCAGCAACTCAATCCGGCGCAAATGTTCTTCATCGGCATTTTCGAAGATGCGCGTATCGAGCACTTGGCAATACGTGAATTCCCCGGTATGCAACAGATGTGGGTGCAGTTCCACGCCAAAGTGCGCGAAGTAAGTTGCCCGACCGAGCCGGTGGTTAGCTTGCTAGAGCGGCTCGCCTATGCACTGCTCGACAAAAGCTATCATGACGACGATGCGATCATTCAGGAACTGAGCACAGGCTTCCGGCAGGCGCTCGCCACTCGCGCCGACGACGCGCAAATTTCCTGGGATTTCGGCGTGACGCTTTACAACCGCCTTGGCGAGCGCGGCGCGATTCCGAGTCTGCGCGCGCTGGAGGCGATGGCGATTCCGTACCGCGACGATAATCGCTATTGCTGGGCATCCGATGAAGCAGCGTGGCATGCCGTAGAATATTTTCCCGGCACCCAGCAGGTGCGTAAAAACGTCTCGGTGATGGACATGGTCAACGAGGTCGACAACGAGTTAGCCGGTGACGACGCGCAAGAAATCTGGGTGTTGAACACGCCGTTTTTTCTCGATCAAGAAGGCTGCACCATCAACGCGCTCGAAGGCAAAGAACCGGTCAGCGCGCCGTATCACTACCATGAATGGGATTACAACGTGCAACTGCACCGCCCCAACTGGGTGACGGTGCTCGAAAAACGCCAAGCCAACGGCGATCCCGGCCAGATCGACCGTATCTTGACCAATAACCGCCCGGTGGCGGCGCGCCTGCGGCGTATCATCGACGCGCTGCAACCCGAAGGCGTGCAGCGTTTCCGGCGTCAGGAAGACGGCGAAGAGATCGACCTTAACGCCGCCATCCGTGCGATGGTCGACATCCGCAGCGGGCAGACGCCGGATACGCGCATCAACATCCGCATCGTGCGCAAAGTGCGCGACTTGGCGGTGCTGGTGTTGCTGGATTTATCTGCATCGACCAACGAAAAACTCGGCACCTCTGACACGCCAGTGATTCAACTGGCACGCGAGGCGACGGCGTTATTGTCGTGGGCTATTGCTGGTGTCGGCGATCCATTTGCAATTCATGGTTTCGCTTCGGACGGGCGCCATGACGTGCAGTATTACCGCTTCAAGGATTTCAACGAGCATTACGACGACACGGTGAAGGCGAAACTCGCAGGCATGCAAGGCGGGCTCTCGACACGCATGAGTGCGGCGTTGCGTCACGCGGCTGCATTTTTATGCAAGCAGCCCGAGCAGAAGAAACTGATTCTGTTGGTCAGTGACGGCGAACCTGCTGATATCGACGTGCGCGATCCGCAATATCTGCGTCATGACACCAAGAAGGCGGTCGAAGAGCTGGCAACGCGTGGGATCAAGACATTTTGCCTGACGCTCGATCCCAAGGCCGACGACTATGTGGCGCGCATTTTCGGACAGAAAAACTTCATGGTGGTCGATCACGTCGACCGCCTGCCAGAGCGACTGCCGTTGTTGTATGCCGGGTTGACGCGTTAGCTCGGAAAAACCGGGTAGCGACGCTGAGCCGCACCGGGTTTATTTTTTATCTTTATTGTCGCGGCCGGACAGCATGTCGTAATACGACTTGGCGCCGCCCTTCATGAAGTAATAATTCTTCACGCCAGCGTCGACCAAATGGTATTGCAGCCATTGCACTTGATGACCGGCTTCGTCGTAAATCAGCAGTGTTTTATTTTCGTGTTTGGCTTTTTGCAGGATTTTATCCAGCTTGTCAGCCTGATCCAGCGCGACACGGCGTTCAACCCCGGGAAAGAAACCGACCGCCTCGCGTTGAAAGCGATCACGCACATCCAGAACGATGGTGGCGTCACCGATTTGCGCGCCGAATTCAGTGGGCCCGAGTAAGTGCGAACTGAATGCAACACCTTCAATAATGTCGGCAGGATTGATCGGGCTGCGGCCCAACAATACCGACTGATCCGGATGCGCTTTAGCCCAGGCAAAAATACCGGCATCGTAGGCAAACGTGTTTTCAATTTTTAGAAACACCGCACGCCGCGTCGCTTGATAAGATTTATGGCAGGTCACGCCATTGCAGTAAAACACGATGGGATTGTCCGTTGAACCACGCAAGGTGCGTAATTTCCCGTCGAAATCCTTGTCGGTAAGGGGAATATTAATTGCGCCCTTGATGCGTAAGGTATCGAATTCGTACGGTGAGCGCACATCCACGATGCTGATTTTGCCCAGCTTCTGGAACACTTCGTCGAGTTCGTAGGTGGCGACTTCCCGATACAGATCGCGACCGGGAAATTTTTCATTGGTCTCAGCGCCAAACCCAAAATTTGATATTAGGGCTAACATTGCGCATAGCAGGAATATTATTTTCTTCCGCATACTTACTCCAGCGTGAAACGGTTGAAACGCAATACCCGTCGAAGGCGGGCTGCTTACGGCGACTCATCGGGTGGTAAAAGCGCAACTGTTGTATTAACGGCAGCAGAACATGCGCTCTTTAGTGGAGACTGCCGCAATTCAACCGAGGGGTTTACACTCTTACACTTCAGAGTCAAAACCATACAACACGCTCTGTCTGCGGTCTATAGCAGCGGAGCTTTGGTTTCCCCGCGCGCCCATGCGAGCATTATGCAGAGCATGGTTCCCAAGTGCCACTGCGCATCGCCTGCGGGTCACACTAACATTAGCGTCGCACTGGCTTGCGACGCGGTGTATGTTTTAGAGCCTCTTGGAGGTGCGCAATCATGGTCACTATGCAACGCAACGAAGAGCCGGTACTTGATGACAGCCAGTTGCTTCGATACAGCCGGCACATTCTATTGCCGCAGTTCGATATTCAGGGCCAGCAGCGAGTCAGCCGCGCGCGCGTTTTGATTGTCGGCGTGGGTGGCTTGGGTTCGCCGGTGGGGTTATATCTCGCAGCCGCCGGTGTTGGCCATTTGGTGCTGGTTGATCATGACCGTGTCGACGTGACCAATTTGCAGCGCCAAGTTGTATTCACCACCGACGATGTAGGCCGAAGCAAAGTTGAAGCCGCAGCGGCCCATTTACAGCGCCTTAATCCCGAGATACGCATCACGCCGTTGGCCGCACGTCTGGAAGGCGACGCCTTGCAGGCGCAGGTCGCACAGGCCGACGTGGTCGTTGATGCCAGCGATAACTTCCCCACCCGCTTTGCGCTGAATGCTGCCTGTGTGCGTCATGCCAAGCCCTTGGTGTCGGGCGCGGCTATCCGCATGGAAGCGCAAATTTCCGTATTCATGAATGACCACGCCGACAGTCCCTGTTACCGCTGCCTGTATAAAGACGAACCCGGCCCCACCGATGCCTGTTCGCAATCGGGCGTGCTGGGCCCGTTGGTCGGAATTATCGGCAGCATGCAAGCCTTGGAAACCTTGAAGATATTGTCTGGCATTGGCGCCAGCCTGGACGGGCGCCTGCTGGTGCTGGACGCGCAACACCTGGAATGGCGCACCCTGCGCCTGCGCCGCGATCCCGCCTGCCCCATCTGTAGCCCGAGCAAGCATGCGATGTCATTCGCAAGCCCACCGTGACCCACTGCCTTTCCGCTCAAGAAGTTTGCCCGGCATCCGCTAACTAATTGCAGTTTCGAAGGCGCGCGATGCGCCTTCTGCGGGGCAGTTCACTTCATAGGGGTGCGTCGTGACGTTGTTCGCTATTTTTACCGGTCGTAACTTGCGGCGCGCCGCCAGTCTAATGCTGTTGTCGTTGTCGACGTTTCAAGCGCGTGCTGAGGATGACGAAAATGTGATCTCGGGCGCCGGGGCACATTTTCCCTGGGTGATTTTCGATTCGGTTAAAGACGATCTGCAAAAGATCGTCTCGAAAAAAATCGTGCTCTACGGCAAAAATTCCATGCTCGGTCAGGGCTGCAACGCGGCCGTGAAGATGGCCAAACAAAATACCGTGCAGCACGAGACGTTTGGTTTTGTGTGTTGCCAAATCGGCGACGAGGAAATCAAGCGCGAAGGTTTGACCGTGTATCCGCTGGCGCAGGAGCCGCTGGCAGTGATTTTGAATAAAACCAATCCGCTTACCAATCTGACCGGCGTGCAAGTGCAGAAAATATTCAAAGGCGATATCAAGAACTGGAAAGATGTCGGCGGACAAGACCGGCCGGTGGTGGTGATCACCCGCCTGCATTGCAAAGAACGCGTGACCGACTGGAAGAAGATTTTGCCCACCGACAAAGCGTTTTCGCAGGAACGCATCGACGTTGCTTCAGACGACGACCTAGTCAAGCGGGTGAGCGATTTTGCCGGTGCCATCGGTTATAGCGGAACAACCTGGGCGCGCGAGCCGAATCTTGCGATTAAGCAGATTTCCGTGGACGGTGTAGCGCCGACCGCAGCGGCCTTGAAAACCAAAACCTATCCCTATTATCGCAACCTGTCGGCCGTCACCAACACGGCGCCGTCGAAAGACGTGCTCAACCTGATTCGCGAAGTTCAATCCGGCAAGGCATTTCGCGCCGCCGCCAAACAATACGAACTGTTACCCGTGCATACGGTGGAGCAATAACCTCGCATACCACGCATGGGAACCCAGACTTATCGTTCACGTTTAATTTTCTACAGCAGCGTCCTGATGGTGTTCCTGATTGGGACGCTGGTTTATGCCTATTCCTATACGCGCTCCATTATTTTGGAAGAAGCGGAGCGCAACCTCACGCATACCGTGCGCCTGCTACAAAGCCAGATCGAAAGTGAGCGCAACGAACTGCTGCGTTACGCCGGCATCGTCAGCGATGACTTGCGCATTCAGGAATACATGTTCGTCGTCGTGCGTGTCGGCAGCGACAACGAGCCCTTGCTGAAATTGTATGAACGCTTGTTCGGTTGGCTGCCCATTGATCGCCGCGTGATTATCAGCGAGAAGGGCGACGTGTTGGTGGGCGCGCAAAATCAAGACTTGGCCGCCTGGGTCAGCAAGCACCGCAACCATGTCTCCGAAAAGGTGTTTTACTTCGAAGGCCAGCTTGGTTTGGAATTGGTTGCCGTTGCACCGATCATTTATCAAGGCGATCAGTTGGGATTGATGGCCGTGAGTCGTACGCTGAATCGCGCTTGGTTACAGCAAAAACGCCAGAACAGCGGCGGGCACGTGTTTATCGAGAAAGACGGCAAAATAACCCTCAGCACGCTGGGCGACAACACACGCCGGGATTTTGAAATCAACGATGGGCGCCTGCACCTGGGCGATGACACTTACCGTGTCAATCCGATGGAGTTACCAGGACTTGACGAATCCAAGCCGCATATGTGGTACGGGGTTTCGGAAACCGCCATTGTACAAACCCTGCACAAGCACGGGCAGTTCACGTTGATGCTGGTGGTGGTCGGCGGACTTGCCATCTTCGCCGTGGGCCTGATGATCTTCCGCAACTTCAACCGTCCGCTATCGCGCCTGATCACCCTCACCGAAGAAATCACCGAGGGGCGTTTGCCGGTGATGGTGAAGTCCGAGGCGCAAAATGAAATCGACGTGCTGGCGAACAAATTTGCCGACATGTTACAGGCCCTGCGTGAAAAGCAGATCGAAATCGACCGGGTGCACAAGCAACTGGAAAAGTCCGCGATCACCGATACCTTGACCGGTCTTTACAATCGCCGGCACTTGCAGGAAATTTTTCCCAAGCTACGCAGCCAAGCGCAGCGCGACTGGCGCTGCCTGTCGATCATTCTTTGCGACCTCGACTTTTTCAAGAAGATTAACGACCAGCACGGCCACCTCGCCGGCGATCATTGCTTGGTGCACTTCTCCAAGCTGCTCAAACAGCATTCGCGCTCGAATGATTTTTTATACCGCATCGGCGGCGAAGAGTTCGTGATTTTGAGCATCTGCAAAGACACCGAAGGCAGTGCCGCAATCGCCGACAAATTGCGTATGGCGTGTGCCGACAGCCCGGTGAGTTACCGTGGTAAAAATATTCCCTTCACCGTCAGTTGTGGTGTGAGCTTCTCGACCCCCGACGATCCGCACGACACCGCATTGCAGCGCTTGCTGTCGCGCGCCGACAAGTCCTTGTACCAAGCCAAAGCTGAAGGTCGTAATCGCGTGTGTGTTTACCAGCCTTCCACTGACGCAGAAGCGTCCAGCGCGCAACAGGCTTAGCGCCCGTTCCCTTGTTGTAGCAAGCTGACTAATTCGATCCCTTCGCATCGAATTAGTCAGCGCTTGCTTGGCTTTTTATCAGTTAACGCGCGGTGCGTCGGTGAACGTCGGGACGACCGGTGTTGCCTCCGCCGGCTCCGGTTCGGCGATGGGCTGGGCATGCTGGCTGGGCTCACCGTCTGCATTGGGGGAGGTTTGGAGTTGCGACGTTGGCGCACTCTCCGGCGCCGCCTGAAGGGGAGCAGGTGCAGATGCTTTTACGGGTGACGCTTCTGCCGTTGCGGGTGTACCGCTGGACGCAGGATCGACCGAGGCAGGTTTACGCACGGGTGATTTAGCGGTTTCAGTTTTTTGCTTGCTAGGCACCGCACCCGTTGCTGCGTTCGGCGATACCGTTTCTTTGCGTGTGATGGCCGCATTGCTATTGCTCAATGCAGGCGATTTCGTAGCTTCATGTGTCGGCACGGTTGCGGCGCTTGGCGTCATCGTCGCTGCATCAGACGTGACCTGACTCGGCGGAGTTTGAGTAACGCTGGTGGCTGACTTCGGCGCGGCATTGTTGATCTTGTGCAGCATGACATACGCGCCGATGCCGGCGGCCATGAGCGCACCTGCGACTAGTGCGATCAAGCCAATACGTTGCGGGCCGCGACTGGCAACACCCACATGCCGTTGCATGGTCGGGGCCGACTCGCGGGTCGTGAACACCGAACGTTTGGTTTCCGCTGTTTTGAGCTCACCCGACGCTTGCGCACGCGGATTTGGCTCTTGGCGTTTAGCCGTGGGGGCCGCCGCCGGTGCGCGCTGTTTATTTTCGTTATCGAGAAATTTTTCAGCTTCGGAATCTTCGCGCAGGCCAATGGTGGTTTCCCACAAAATGGAGTCCGAGATCCAACCCGACTTGCGCACCTTGCCAACATCATTGGGCGCCGCCTGATTGGGTTTAAACACCGGTAGTTTTTGCGTCTTCTGGTGCAGGTCGTAAACGTTTTGCACAACTTCCGGCTCCGTTGCCCGCTGCTTTTCTTCAGCTTGACGCGCTTGTTGATTGCGCGTGACGGCAGCGTGTTTTTTGGCTTCGAGTTTTTGTTGTAGCTGCGCTAATTCCCGCTCCAATTCGTCGAGGTCGTTTTCCACCGTTGGCGTGGCGGGTTTTTCCAACGCCTCGGATTGCGCACGCGCCTGTTGCATTTCCAGCTCAAGTCGGCGGCGTGCGGCATCTGCGAGCTGGGATTTTTTCTTCGCTTCATCCGCATTCGTGCGCGCCGCCTCAGCCTCTTTTTTGAGACGGGCCATTTCTTCTTCAGCTTTTTTGCGGATATCTTCGGTCAGGCGTGCGCGGCGCTCGCTTTCTTCTTGTGCCTTGGCGCGTGCGGCTTCTGCCTCGGCCACCTTGCGCGATTCCTGTTCGGCACGCTTGCGTGACAATTCGGCTGCTTCACGCGCCCGCTGCGCCTGCTCTTCGGCTTCGAGCCGCATTAGCTCGGCGGCTTCAATTTTGCGCTGCACTTCTTTGAGTATGCTGGCCTGCAAGGATTCCGACTCGCTTGCGCGACGCAGCGATTCAGCAGCGTTACGTTGCGCCGCATCCGCTTCCGCTTGCAGACGTGCAATCTCACGTTCAGCGCTGTGTATGGCTTCTTCGGCGGTACGATTGCGCTCCACTGCTCGCTCCAGTTCGTTTTTCAGGTGTTCAAATTCGGCCGTGGTCGCGGCGACGCGGGTTTGCAGTTGTGCGTTTTCACACTTCAATTGTTCAGTGACTTGGGCATGGGTATGGTTCAGCCCGCTCAATTCCTTTTGCGCCGAATTATATGCTGCGTCCGCTGCCGTCAAATTTAAATTAAATTCATCCACCCGCGCTTGCAGTTCACGCACCTGCGCTTGGTGACTTGCGAGCGTCCGATCCGCCGTCGTATGGCGCGATTCCAGTTCGGCAATGCGCTCACGCATCCGTGCCTGCTCCGCTTGCGCGGCCTCCTGTTCGCGCGTGCTGGTGGCCACCGCGTGCGCCGACTGCTGGAGTGCACCCTGCTCGGCCGCACGTGCGGCGGCAAGTTGCGCACGGAGGGACTCAACTTCGGCTTGTGCCGAAGTCAGCGCCGCATCCCGGCGTGCGGTATCACCGACTGTGTCGGCAGGATGGGGTCGGGGCTTTAGCTGCTCGATGGGAGCGTCGGTGTGCTCTACGCGCGCCGAGGTAATTGCGGTTAAGGGGGCGTTGCTGCGCAGCGTGGCAGCGGGAACGTCGCGCAAACCGTCGCTAAGTACATAGGCTGAAAAACCCATCTGCCGTAACAAAAACGCCGCCGCCGTCGCGCGATTGCCGGAATCGCAAAATGCGATATATTTTCCGTACGCGTTGAGTTCTTTGATCTTGCTGCGCAACCCCATCAGCGGGATGTGAATACTGCCGTCGATGCTGCGGTCGCGATGCTCGGCGCTGCTACGGGTGTCCAGCCAGAGCGCGCCCGACAGCACCATCTGCTGCGCTTGCGAGTACGACACATAGTGCAGCGCGGGGTCGGCGATGAGCTGAGTAAAGTCGGCTTTTGCCAAGCGCATCAGGCGCCCGTCGGTGAGCATGGTGACGCTCGCACTGCGCGGTTGCTCGGCCAGCAGCGCTTCCTCACCGAAGCCGATGCCGGCGGTTAACTCGGCGATGCGGATCGGGGTCTTGTCTGCGCTAGTCGCATGCTTGGTCACCACGCAACGCCCTTCTTTCACGACATAGTAGTGTTGCGATTCAACGTCGGTTTGGCGGATCACGGTTTCGCCGGCACGTACCGGCAGTTCCTGCATGCGCTGCATCAGGTGCTCGATATTTTTGACCGGGATGTTCATCGCCGACAGGGATTGCAGAAAGCGTGTCAGCCAGTCGGACTCATCCTGTGCCTGAATTTCGCTCACTTCATATTTTTGTTTCTGGTCGTAATTAACCAGAATTTCGAACAAGCCGGTGTCGATCACCAGCAAGGTTGCATGCGATTTGATCACGGCGGTGGCGGGGCGCGGACGCGCGTCCAGCAACGGATGCAAAGCCGCCGGCGTGTCGGCCTTGATCGACACGTTTTGGCCGTTGGCCAGTTGCACTTCCAGATCACCCGACAACAGATAGTAAGTTTTCGCGTCGCTATCGCCGCGCTTGAACAGCGTACGTCCGGGGCTGGCAGATTCGATATCGGATTTTTCTGCCAGCTCGCGCAGCCGGTCCGCGCCCAGCGTATTGAGGGGCACAAGCTTCTTTAACAGCTTTTCATCAACCGATTTTTTAACCAGCTTCTTTGCAACGCTCATGGATTTTTCCCGAGAGCCTGTTCAAGAACTCATGGGCGCAATGCAGTGCAAAGTAACAATCGAATGCTGATTCCCACCGCGCTGGTTTTGCGCGGGGACGGCAAGTTCGATTTTAACGCTGCAATGCGCCCCTAATGAAATCTTGAATAGGCTCTGACACGTTCGACATGCAATGTCAGCTCGTTCACCGATGTCATATCAGCACAAGCCAACGCCTCACCATGCACAATAAGTAAAGACCTGGACAAACGCCGTGCGCGCATTCACGCGCGAGGTGCTACCGCGTGCGCGATTTGGTGAAGTATTCGGTTGCAACAACGAGGTAATGTGACGCGGTTGCTAATCGCTCGTCACCGGCCAAAGCGCTTTTTGTTCGAACGCGGTGCGCTGCGAATTGCGCGACTGAAACCAGGGCAGCACCTGCTCGGCCGGCAGCGCTGCGTTGATTAAAAAGCCTTGCGCTTGATCGCAGCCGCGCGAGCGCAGGAAATACAATTGCTCTTCGGTTTCGACGCCTTCGGCCATCACGCGCAGGCGCAGTGTTTTCGCCAACGCGATAATCGCTTCGGCGATAGCGGCATCGTCGGGGTCGGTGGAAATATCGCGCACGAACGACTGATCGATTTTGAGGCTGTTGAGCGGAAAGCGTTTCAAATAACTCAGCGACGAATAGCCGGTGCCGAAGTCGTCCATCGCCAGTTGCACATGCAGATCGTGGAGACGATTGAGCGTGATGATTGCCGATTGAATATTGTCGAGCAAAAAATTTTCGGTGATTTCCAGTTCCAGCAAATGCGGGCTCAGACCCGACTCCTGCAAGGCGCGCGCGACGCTCTCCACTAGGTTGTCCTGGCGAAATTGCCGCCCCGACAAATTGACCGCCACGCGTACCGGCGGCAAGCCGCCGCGCTGCCATTGCGCCGCCTGTGCGCAGACATGATGCAACACCCACTCGCCGATGATCACGATCAACCCATTGTCTTCCGCCAGCGGCAAAAACTGGCTGGGGTAGAGCAGGCCCAAGTCAGGATGGCGCCAGCGCAACAAGGCTTCGAAGCCGGTGAGTTCGCGGCTGTGCACGTCGATTTGCGGTTGGTAATACACTTCGAATTCACTGCGCTCCAATGCATGGCGCATGCTGCTTTCCATGATCAGGTGCTCAACGGCCTTGGCGTTCATGTCGGCGGTGTAGAAGCGAAAGCCATTGCGGCCTTGCTCCTTGGCGCGGTACATGGCGGTGTCGGCGTTCTTCAGCAGGTCGTCGCTGTTGTCGCCGTCCAGCGGATAAATCGCGATGCCCATGCTGGTGGTCACGAACACTTCGTGGCCATCCAGATAAAACGGCTGGCCCATGACCTCCAGAATTTTGCGCGCCACGATGGTGGCGTCTTCATTGTAGGTGATGCCTTCGAGGATAACGGTAAACTCATCACCGCCCAGGCGCGCCACGGTATCAACTTCGCGCGCGGTTTTCTGCAGGCGTTCGGCGACCGACTTGAGCAATTCGTCGCCGGCGTAATGACCCAAGCTGTCGTTGATGGTTTTAAAACGATCCAGATCGAGAAACAACAAGGCGACCAGTTTTTTGCTGCGATGCGACTTGGCCAGCGCATGTGCAAGCCGGTCATGAAACAGCGCGCGATTCGGCAGCGTGGTCAGCGTGTCGAAATTGGCCAGTTGCATCAGGCGGGCTTCGGCGCGCTTGCGCTCGGTGATGTCGGCGGCGACGCCGATCAGGCCGACGACCTCGCCGTGTTCGTCCAGCAGCCGCGAGTACGCGCACTCAAACACGATGCCGTTAATTTCGAGCGTCGGGCGCAGGTCTTCGCCTTCCAGCAGCCGCGAAAAATCGTCCTGAAAGTGCAGCGTGTGCTCGAACAGTTCGAACGCCGATAAACCGACCAATCCGCCCGGCTCGATGCCCACCGGTTTTAATCCCTGGCCTTCGGAAAAAATAAATACGCCGTTCACATCCAGCGCGAACAACACCACCGGCGCGTTAGTCACGATCCAACGCAGGCGTTGCTCTTTGCTGCGCAGCAAGTCTTCGGCGCTGGCACGCAGCGCAAGCTGCTCTTGCAATTGCTTATTGCGCTGCAACAGCTCGTTTAAATAGCCGGGCAGCGATTCCGCGAGCGCGGCATGGTCGGGCAAAGCATCGGGGAAATCGTCACGCGAAGCGTCGAATTGCACGAGGCGTTACCCTGTAGGGTTGGAATTCGGAGAATAGGCAAGATACGCCAGAATTTTGGGGTTGGGAAGTCGCGATCTGAGCCAGACCAAGCAGCTCAAATAATGTCGCGATGTAGCATAGGATTGTGGCAAGATACGGCGAACATTTTAGGTTACAAGACTGATAACAGGGAGAGGTCAAATGTTCACGCGCCGCTGGAAAGGGAGTTGCTGCTTCGCACAACTAGTCGTAGTCGTATTGGCCGCCGCCGCGATAGCAGGCTGTGGCGATGCCGCAAGCAAGGCCAGTGAGCAACAGCCCCCCGCATTGAGTGTGTTGGGTATCTTCCCGGCGGACGGCGCAGTGTCGGTGCCCACCAATACCGCAATCACCGCAGCATTCAATCAAGAGATTGATACCGCAACGTTTACCGACGCAACTTTTATCCTGCGTGGTAACAGTAAGGCTATCGCCGGCACGCCGTCTTACAAAAATAGGCAAGCGCAGTTCACGCCCAGTGCCGAACTGGCTGCGAATACCGAATACAGCGTCGAGATAACGGCGGAGATCAAGTCGCGTGGCGGTCAGGCGCTCGACAAATCGGTCACCTGGAAGTTTGTCACCGGGCCGGCGAGTGACAGCACGGCACCCAGTGTGGTGGATACGCAGCCCGCCGCTAACGCGACCAACGTTCCGATCAATAGCAAAATCATCGCGTTGTTTAGCGAGCGCATTAATGTTGCGGCGGTGAGTGACGCGAATTTTTCCGTCAAGCGCGGCGACACGGTGGTGGCCGGGGAGGTGCAGGCCAGCGAATCCGCGCTTTCGTTTAGCCCCAGCGCCACATTCGTCGAAGCGGCAACCTACACGGTGAGCGTGCAAGGTGTGGTTGATCTGGCCGGAAATGCACTGGCCGCAGCGAAGACTTGGTCGTTCACGGTGGGGAAGGCGCCGGACACGGTCGCGCCGGCTTTGCTATCGTCGTCGCCGGCCAGCGGCACCGATAACCTTCCGGCGATATTTACCGTCACGTTGCAATTTTCAGAACCCTTGGACACCAGCACCATAACGCCGAACACCATTAGCTTCGCTGCCGGCAACGGCGTGGCCGTGTTCACGGCGACGCGCTACCTCTCGGCCAGCAACAGCGTCGTGGTTACGCCGCAGAAAGACCTGAGCTACGGCGCAACTTACACCTTGAAGCTGGATGGGGTGACCGATGCCGCAGGCAATCGGCTTGTGCCGGTGACCCTGAGCTTTAAAACCGAGCTCGATACCGACGGCGATTTAATGCCCGACCGTTGGGAAAAGCTCAAAGGCACCGATCCTGCCATCGCCGACGGCACTGCTGATCCAGATCTTGACAAGCTCACCAACCTGGAAGAGTTCCGCCATGGAACCGATCCGAAAAATCCTGACAGCGACGGCGACGGCACTAGTGACGGCGATGAAGTACGGCAAGGCCGCAATCCACTGGTGAATGAACCGGCGCTGCTTACCATTATCAATAGCCTGATGTTGAGCGATTAGGCTTGGAAGCAAAACCGGGGGGAGCAAAGGATGGTCACGGATCAACGCCCATGCCGACACCCGCGCCGGTGGCCGTTGCACAGATACAAATTTCCATTGCAGTCGACGAGCAGCAGCGGCTCTGTGGCCGCAGGCAGGTGACGGCCGCGCTGTTCGTTGATGGCATTCGCGGCGACAACCTGACGGTCGACTGCGCGGCAAACCAGCTTAATCACAGCTCCACCGGTCTACCTTTCGCTGTTAGAAAATTGTCTTAGATATCGCAGGCTGTTTGGTATGTAGTATTGCGTTAGAAAATTGATGGAGCAATCTTCATGAGCAAGTGTCCAGAAATAACGGGTTTAACGTTCAGCGCTTCGGGTCAACGTGCCGTCGAAGCGATTCGCGCCAAGCAGAGATTAGCCAACGTGCTGGCGGGCATACTCGCGGTCACTCCACTGGTTGAAATTTTCGGTGACAAAGGCGGCTTTCATTCGCCGTTCGGTATCGGCTGGAATATTGGCAAGCACGATTGGGAGGAATGGGCTCAAGTTCTCATGTCGGTAAACCTCGTTGTCAGACGTCAAGTTGCGGATATTGCATACCTCGAATACGAAAAATTGAGCATGGGTTCATCGGGAGCAAAGGAGCGAGACTTCTGGTTTGCGGTGGCGAACAGTTGCGAACCACAATGAAAGGAAAAAACATGCGCTTACTAACAACAATCACGACGTTCACACTCGCTGTGGTCGCGCCCGCTGCCTGCGCCGAGACAGTACCCGATGCCGTACCGAAAAATCCAAAGGCGCAACTCGTAGAGCTGGCACGTAAAAACATGATCGCTGCCATGGATGCGGCTAATAAACAGGGGCATTACTGCCTCGATTTGGAATCAGCAACCATTGTAAAACCCACAGTGATCGAAAAATTCAAGCTAACTGTGGGAGAAATTAAAATCGCTTTGAACTATTTACGCACCAAAGCGGAAGATACTTGCATGTCTACCACGCTTAACGAAGCGACGGTGCAAATACTCATGTTCAAAACAATTGAGTTTGAAACTTACGGGCATAACGACCCTGCGCCATTTACTAATAGCAAAGACCAGTTCACCGCTCCGGAATTCTGCTGCGGTAGTGCCCAGCTTCGTTTAAAAGCACAACTTAATTACCTGAGCTTGAGTGCCGACAAACGCTCTGCGCTAGAGGCAATACCAGAGCTGCAAAAGCCGTTCAATGCTTTTGAATTGTTGGCGCATTTCAATCCATAACCGGAACCAAAACCCGGAAACAAAAAACCATGATGCCCGGCTTTGCAAAGTTCCATCAGTGCTCAAGCGCCGCCCAACACACCGCGCTCAACCCGTACTCACGTTGCTGCGCGGCCTCGGCTTGTTAGCACGAGTGATGGAATTCGCGGTGATGAACCGACGGTCGATTGCGCTATCAACCTGCTCAAGCAAAGCATCACCTGAATATTTCCCGGCCCGCATGTATTCAACATCTAAGGCTTACTTGACAGCGAATTGATTTTCCGTGTCGACGCGCAAGCAACACAGACGGCGGAAGCCGCGCATCCGTTGAGCTTTATCTCCACAAATTTATTGACAGCGATGGCGCAGGGTTTCGAACCTAACTGAGCTCATTTAAAAGGGGGCGATTCCCTTTAGCAGGTGGGAACTCCTGTCGCTGCCGGCAACAGACTTTACGAAAGTAAAAAAGCCATTACGCAAGCCTGACTCGACTCGATGACTCGACTGGATTTTATGCGGCGTGTATGGCATCGCCGATGCGGCTGGAGAACGGGCTGTCCTTATTTTTCACTTCCTGCGCTGAAATACAGTGTGAACCGCACTCACAGATAACCGCGCCGCCGCAAGGCGTCGCGGATGTGGAGCGCGCGCGCCACGTGCTCGGGATTTTCCGCCGAGGGCAGTTCGCGCATCAGCGTGATGATCGGGCCGTCGTAGGACGACAGTTCGTACTCCGTTCCCGGCGGCAGGGCGGGTGCGGCAGCGCTGTTGGCGAGGTAGCTTAACCAGCCAATCGGGCACTTGATTTTCGCATCCGGGATTCTGACCTTGTCCCAGAACTCATGCGAGATAACGAAGGCGTAATCCGGATCGCAGTGTTCGATCACCAGCTTGAACAGCGCCGCCATATACGCGTAGTCATAAAAGGGCGCGTCAGCCTGGGGCGGAAACTCCATGACGACGCTGTTTGTTTCGCCCATCGACGCCCCGGCGCTGATGCTGAACATGACTTGCCCCTCGACTGCGGGCACGGTCGTGCCGTAGGTTTTCCTAAAACCCATCCAGCAGGTGGAGTCCAGCGTGATATCGATG
>JANLTU010000262.1:0-5056 GCA_031363085.1 Gammaproteobacteria bacterium | reverse complement strand
TTGTTGCCAACGTCGCGGTGCGCTCTTACCGCACCATTTCACCCTTACCGGCGCCGCTTGCGCAGCACGTAGGCGGTATATTTTCTGTGGCACTTTCCGTAGGCTCACGCCTCCCAGGCGTTACCTGGCACTGCGCCCTGTGGAGCCCGGACTTTCCTCCGGAAGAAATTCCCCTCCGGCGACTGTCTGGCCGACTTCGGCGCCAGTGTCAGGCTTGCGTCGGACAAAAGCAATGCGCGGCGTCGGGCATAGGCAAGAAAATACACGCCGTGCGCGTGCGTGTTACCGGATTTTTCTGCGCCCACAGTTTCTGTGGTTGCTTGTATTGACAATACTGCGCCCAACAAAATCATAGCTGAAATGCTCCAGACCAAAGAGTATCTGCTGACAAAACTCGCAACGCTTTGACGGGGCCAAACCGCCGACCTGCGCGGTAACCCGGAACCCCGTTGCTAGCAGGGTTCGTGGAGTTTTTCTTTTGGATGCTGGATATAAACAAAATATCATGTTGCGGCACGTTAACAGGTTCAGCAATTTTTCGGTAAGCATCTGTCGCCAACTTTTCTGGGCAAAACCAAAGCCAGTCAATATACCCTACTGGCCACCACGCACCGACCAAGCATATGCATATTTCGACTTATCTAAGTGGCTCACATACCCCACAGTCATCCCAACAAAAAATGCGGTACTGGCATTCGATGCACTACTCGATGACGACCAATACTCCCCCTCTTGCACGCTGCTAAAACCCTGGCTGTTTAACCACACCGCAGGGACTGCAGGCTCGCTATTCACAAGACTCTCAAGCTCATAGACATTCGGTAATCTCCATTCTGAATAACCGCAGAGTATCAGCCCCTTGGCCTTGCGGAGCGCACTAGCCCAAGTGTAGGAAAGCGTGCTCGGCGCACGCACCCACATTAAGCCAGTAAGATTATCGGTAATACAGTTGCCGCTGTTATCCAGAATAAAGCGCGGAGTCGGCCAAGTAATCCCAAATTTAAGCTCGCCATCTTGTCCGGAATTTATGCAAGAAACCGTGCCTATAGAATTACCAGTGACGTCATAGCAAGCCAATTGACCGGTCACGGGAAGGTTAGCAACAGTAGAAGAGCCACCGCGCACCGGCCAAACATAGGCGTAAGCAAGGTATTTACCAGCAATAGCCACGACACCATCCTCTACGGAAACAATCCACGCAGCGTTCCCGCTAAAGGCATAACTTGACGATGTCCAATAATACAGACTCTGCACGTTGGTAAACCCTTGTGCAGTTAACCACTCTGACGATTTCAAACTGCCAAAATTAATCAACCTTGGCACCTCTCTTCGGTTGGGTAGGCGCCAGTCAGTGTAGCCGCAGAGTTGGAGATGGTTGGCGTAATTGAGAGCTTGCTGCCAGGTTCTCTGACCTGTATCCGGTGGGGTAGCAGCAGAATTGGCTAGTAGATTTGCATTTCTGGCCCAAGTAAGTCCGGTGAGGCTATCTGTGATACAACTACTGGTGCCGTCAACGCGAAAGCGTGGCTCAGGCCAAGTCATACCCTTTTGAACCTCGCCATCCTGCCCTGTGTCGGTACATGGAATGGCGACACCGCTAACGTCATTGCACAAGTTCTGCCCAGTTTTGGGGAGCGTTACCTTACCAACGATAGTCAAGAGCGTGGTGCCACTAATTCCACCTGACGCAGCGATTACAGTCGTTCCACCAACAGCGAGAGTACTGACCAACCCTGCGTCGCTCACTGTTGCAATACCTGCAGCCAGCGTTGTCCAAGTCACATGCGAGGTAAGTTCCTGGCTACTACCGTCGGTATACCTACCCGTGGCGGTAAATTGTTGCGTGGCATCAAAATGTATTCGCACATTGACTGGCGAAATATCGACAGGCTATGAGCAAGGTAGCGAGCGATACAACGAGGACGACTACAAGATCGATGCGGCTTATTGCTCTTGGTAAAACTCCCATGATAGATATCCCTATTACTTAATAGCGTTAACTGGCTGAGAGGCCCCAGCAACCCTTAAGGTTCATGTGCAACGTGGGGTTAGCATTTTGTTTGCTCTCAGGAGAACATTTAATCAGCACTTGTTACGGTGAGGGTTTGAGCCCCAACGCTTTCAGGGCCGCAATGGGGTTGAATGGTTGCTTAAGTTCATGAATACTTTCGAGCGTCTGTCTGATTTTAGGATCAATTTTTTTATACTCTATTTCAGTTCTCAACTCCGTTTCCAACGAGCCGCAACACAAAGTCTCAAACTCGTATTTATATGGGCCTGCTGGATAAACATCGGCTGCGTTTTTTCCGGTTATTTTTTTTTCGATCATTTTGAACTGGCTGAACGCCATCACTGCGTTGGCTAATGAATTTTCTTCACAACGAGTATTTGCCTTAAATCTCAAGTAGCCGAGTGCGGAACCCCATTCGCTTTTCGACAGCGGCAATTTCGGGAACACCTGCGGCGGCAGAATAGTTTTCTTTTCCTTTTCCATACAGACGCTGATTTTTGAATCCGCTTCTTGTATAGCTTGGATCATCTTCACATAAGCAAACTGCACCATTTGCTCACCGTTGTTTTCCGTTTCACCCGCGCCACCCGTGGAGGCCATGGACAACAAACAAAACATGACGAGTACTTTAATGACCGCAGCCATACATCATCGCCTCCCAAAACTTAAATTCTTTTCCCGAGTGCAGCTCAGCTTGTCGAAACGCAATGTCGCTAATGACCTTGCTTACAATAGGACCAGAAGCCTTCATCGCCTCCGCCCATACCCCCCATTGATAGTGGTTGACCTGCCATCCGATTCCAAATGGATTTGCCAGCCCTGTTCTACCTATAAAAATTTTCACCCACACGCTGCCGGCGAGCGCCGTGGTCAGCAGGTTGCCTAGTTCTTTTACCTGTCCGATTTTTTCGAGTGCTTCGATACTAGACTGGTCGAACGTCAATCCATTGATTTCGGGACAGTGCATGAACTTTGCCTCTCGTAGAATTTGCGATATGAAGTTATACCCCTCGGTTTGTATTTGTCGCTTAAAACTTATGAAGTGTCACAAAATTAGCACACCCTAATCACGTTGAAATCCCTAACCTACTGATGCAGCGGCCCTGTGTCGAACACACCGCTGCGCATCAGTGCCGACCGGTTTGCACTCCCGGCGTAGTGCGACGTCGAGTTTTTTCAAACGTTAAGCATCAGCCTCAGGTTTTCCGCTCAGGTAGATTCAAAGACGGTGAACTTTTTTATATTAGGGCTTTCTTATTCCGGCAGCGCGCACACCCGTTAGAGGTCGCGTGCCCGCAAGGTCGTAGTCATGGGAATATTTCTTCGCATTTTTTTAGGAGCCATTATGAAGATGAATAAATTTGCCCCGGTTTCAGTTCTGCTTCTAAGCGTTGCTTTTGGCCTGTCGCCGACGTTGGCCGCCGACAAGCCTTCGAAAGCCGCAGAGAGCGACATCACCATTGATGTGCCGGTGGTGCTCAAACAGGCCAAGGTGGTTTTCAATATGGATCACGTCGCATTGCAGGGTGACCTGCCCATCGGCATGCGCTACATGGATCTGCTGTCCAAACGCTTCAAGGAAAATAGAACCGAAGGCAACATTATCGCGGTGTTTCACGGCATGGCGGGTTACATGCTCTTGAACGACGAGGCTTACAACCAAAATCGCAAGGTCGCAACCGGAAACCCCTATAAAGCACTGCTCGCAAACCTCATTACAGAAGGTGTGCAGATCGAAGAATGCGCAGTCACGATGAAGGGCAACGGCTGGGGCAACAAAGATCTGCTGCCCGGCATAAAAGTCAATACCGGCGCCGTTGGCCGCTTGGTGCAATTGGCGCAAGAAGGCTATACCGCAATACAACCGTAAATTTACCCGCGCTGCCGCACGCAGCGCGTCTTCACGTCATCAATCGACCCCGCGCGAGGAAGTGCTTGCCGCCTCGCGCGGGGTTCTCAAATATCACTACCTGTTGCCCATGATAAATATCCGCCAAATCGTGGCGCCGCTACGGTAATTCGCCAGCAAAAATTGCCGCGCAGTCTGTCGAAGCGATACGCCCCGTCGCCGCCGGATTTTCCCGATCCAGCGACCATTGCAGCGGGTTGTTTACGATGTAGTCACGGATTGTCGACAATTCGCCATCGTTGCGGATGACGTGTTCATGGTAGTTGCGTTGCCAAAGTTTGCCGGGGAAAACAGTCCATGCATGATCTTTCACACCGCGAATATACGCATTGGTCGTCATCGTCTTGAACCATTGCATGAGCGTGGGTAGGGGCGCACCCGCGTGTGCGCCCTGGGTGGGCTTGGCACCCGGACCCGGGCGGACACATAGGTCCGCCCCTACGATGACTACGATTCCATGGAAATGATTTGGCATGACAACATACGTATCCGCCACGATCCCTGGAAATTTCGCTGGTAACTTCCACCACCACTCCTCAATCATCTTTCCTGCCGGATTCGCTACCATCATTCCATCCGTGACGTTACCGAACAGACATGTGCGCTCCCGCACACACACCGTGACAAAATACGCACCCGATTTTGAATAGTCGTAATGCTTCAGACGCAGATTTTTTCGCGTGCTCTTCATATTTCAAGCGCGTTGAAATCCCTAACCTGGCGATGCGCTGCAGATGTATCGAGGGCGCCATCGCGCACTAGCCAGATCGTTTGCATCCCGGCTGTGACTGCGGCGTCGAGCTCTTCTTTAATGTCGGAAAGAAATAAAATGTCTTTCAGCGGCGCCTTAATCTCCGCTGCGATTCTTCGGTACGAATCCATTTCGCGCTTACCGCCGACGGTGGTGTCGAAATAGCCTTCAAATAACGGTGTCAGATCACCAAACGCGGTGTGACCGAAAATCAGTTTCTGCGCGTAAACCGAACCGGATGAATAGACGAACAGTCGCAAAGCACGCTGCTTCCAGGCGCGCAATCGGTTGGCGGCGTCTTCATACACATGGCCTTGGAACGCGCCGCTTTTGTACCCCGACTCCCAAATCATGCCTTGCAGCGCTTTCAGCGGCGCGATTTTGC
>JANLTU010000236.1:0-4308 GCA_031363085.1 Gammaproteobacteria bacterium | reverse complement strand
CATCGATGAAGTGATCAAGAAGTATAAAGCCATGGGCCGCATCTGCGAGCAGGTGATTCTCATTACCCATTCGATGGGCGGCTTGGTGGCACGCAGCGCGTGCGTACTGCACGGCGCCGAATCCAAAGTGCTGGGTGTTGTCCACGGTGTGCAACCGGCACGCGGTGCCCCGGCGGCGTACTGGCGCATGAAGGGCGGATTTGACCGGCCAAGTGATGCACCGCAGGGCGAAGGCGGGTTGTGGAGTTTTCTGACTAACCCGGTCAAAACCCTCAAACGCAAACCACAGGGCACGGTCACCAGTTGGGTGCTGGGTACCGACGGCGAAGAAGTAACCGCGCTGCTGGGCAACATGCCCGGTGGGCTGGAACTGTTGCCCAATCAGAACTACACCGACAACACTGGGAGCAAGGCGTGGCTGAAATTCCCCGCAGCCGACGGCTTGAGTGTGGTCGAGCTGCCCAAGAGCGATCCGTATACGGAAATCTATTTGGAACAGGATGGGTTCTACCGGCTGGTGAATCCGGCGTGGTTGGAGCCGGGGAAAGCTATAGATGACCCGGACAGCCAAGACAAGGCACCTTGGGATTTTTTTCAACAATACTTGGAAAAAGCAAAATCGTTTCACTTCAAAGTCCAAGACAAAATCCATCCCGTTACCTACCAGTTCTACTCCGAAGGTTTGAACACTGCCGACCGCGTGGTGTACTCACGCCACGTGCACGATTGGAAAACCAAGGCAGCGCGCGTGCTCAAAATCATCAAGGCCGATCTACCAGGCGACTTGGCCAAGAGTGCGCTCACTGCACCGCTGCTCGGATTTAATCCCGTGAGCTTTGTCATCAAGCAAGTCGGCGTCGCCGTCGTCAAAGACACCGACTTCATGACCAATCGCGGCGGCTTTCGCTGTTACGTGAACGAAGCCGGTCGTGATATTCCCACTAACAACGACGACGCCTTGTTCGTGATGCAGATGGAAATGCCGGAGAACAACCCGGTGATGCTGGACGGCTTGCAGAAAGGCTCGGGCGGCGACGGCACCGTGCCGGTGTCCTCGGGCGCCACACTGCGTGCACTGGACACTGCCGACGTGACCAAGACCGACGAGAGTTACTTGGTGCGCGATCACGAACCGATTTTCAAAACCAAAACCGCCTGGAACATCGTGATCAACGCCATCGAGAACATCGCGCTGAAAAAAATCCGGGAGAAAACATGAAGTGCAACGTGAGGCAACGCTGCATCCTGCTCGGGCTGTTGGCCTTCATCACATTTCCGCTGGCGTGCTCCAGCGATAACACGTCGAGGAAAAATATGACAACCAACGACCCCATGATGACGTATCCGATTGGACGCTTTTCCATCAGCGTGCCACAGAGTATGAAACAGGTCGCCCGTACTGCATCCCTACGCCATCGGGAATTACGCGAAATTATATGGCCCACAGGTGTCACTCCCGAAACTGCGACAAGGACAGCATGGGAAAAGCGGATAGCAGAAATTGAAATACTTCAGGCGCCGGAAGGCAAGGCTAAAACGCTGATCGAAGAACGTGACATGACAGAACCATCAGTGTTAATGCGTGCCGTACTGTACTTCGGAGATAAGGACGGCGGTGATCGAGTATTTTGCGACCTATTAACTGCACGCAACCAATCTGGAATCTGGATTAAATCGGTAGGAATTCAGACGAAAATTCAGAAAATGATGGAGCAAAATACAGACATCGCACGCGCCTATCACTCACTCGACCACGCTGCCCCGTTACCTAAGGAAAATGGCTTCTATCTCGAACACGGCTACATCGAGTTGCCATATAGATCTCAAGAAGAAACCTACGCCCGCTTTGAAGGCCATCCGCTGGGGTTGAAGCTGGAAATCAAGACCACGGCGGTACACAAAGTAAGCGAAAGTGGCCTAGTAGATCGCTTGGCGGCATCACTGGTGACGAAATTCGCGCCGGGTATTGATATCGACAAGCTGCGCACCGGCAAGCGCAACGTCGCCGGATTGCGCGGTGAGGAAGTGATTTTTCGCGGCACCCAGGATGGCAAAAGCGAATTGAGCTTCACTTGGTTGTTCATCGGTAAAGTCGACTCCGGCGACGCGCCGAAAATATCCATTGAAATGGAAGCCGCCGACAGCCACGTGGAAGAAAAACTTAAAGTGTGGGACGCGCTGCTGGACTCGATCAAACCCATCGGGCGGTAGTGTGGAGCAGGGCATCGGGTTCAGTCTGTCAGCTTCGTCATCAAATCAGTTGGCGTCATCAAAGACACGGACTTCATGACCAATCGCGGCGGGTTTCGTTGTTATGTCGACGCGCATGATCGCGACATACCTAAAGACTCCGACGCGGCGTTATTTATGATGCAAATGGACATGCCGCCGAATAATCCAGTGGCGCTAAAAAATATTACGGAGCAATCCGGCGGCGACGCCACAGTGCCGGTGTCTTCATCGGCGATTCTTGATGCGCTAGAAACGGTGAGCATTAATAAAGGCGATGCGTCGTATCTGGTGCGTGATCACGAACCGATTTACAAAACGAAAACGGCGCAAGACATTACCTTTAACGCCATCGAAAACCTGGGCCGCCATAAAATTAAAAAGAAGATGGGCCTAGCTTGAGGTTGCTTTGCCTGTATTTGCGCGCGGGGATCGTGCTTGGGTTACTGAGCCTCACCGCCGTATCTAACGCCGTCGACAAATCGAGGATGCCGATGACTACTGATGACGCAATGATCACTTACCGTATTGGACGTTTTATGATCCAAGTTCTGGAAACTATGAAGGTTGCGCACCGCAGTGCGCGAATGAGATTTCGGGACGTACAAGATATTCTCGTCAAGAATCCAAAAGATCGGCCAAAAGAACGGATTGCCGCCTATGAAAATATCTGGGGGCAACGGCTGGGGGAGATTCAAAAAAAAGTGGCACCGCACGGTAAAACGCAGGTAATTATCAATACCAGAACGTTAGATCAAGGCGACATCTGGACGCGGGCGGTGGCCTACTACGGAAATACCGACATTCCTAAAATGGCTTATTGGGATATTTTTAGCGCATCTGGAGACCACGGTCTGTGGCTGAGCTGGAATGGAAAAGAAAGCGCCCTGGAACGCATGCTTGACATTAGCTTGGACATTGCCCGTGCATACCACCCGCTTGATCCTACCGTGGTCTCCCCGCCCAAAGAAGGCGGGTTCTATCTCGAACATGGGTTCATCGCATTACCTTATTTTGAGCAAGAAGAAGCCTACGCTCGCTTTGAAGGGCATCCGTTAGGATTAAAACTTCGTATCCAAACCAACGAAACACACGAGGATGAGGCGCCTGATGTGGGCCTGCTGGGCCGGCTTGCGGCTGCGCTTGGCTCCGGGTTGGCGTCCGGTGTGGAGCTCGATAAAATCCGTACCGCCAAGCGCGAGATCGGAGGATTGAAAGGAGAAGAAACCGTCTTGCGCGCGAAGACCAAAACACAAACCGATCTGAGTTTTTTGTGGCGTTACGCAGGAAAAAAAGATTCCGGTGATCATCCCAAAATTGTCATCGAAATCGAAGCCAAGGACGGTCAGCTCGAAGAAAAGCTGAAAGTATGGGACGCGCTGCTGGATTCATTTAAACCCGTCGGACAGTAGGGGCGTTTAGTTTTCGCAGCAGCCGACACCGCGTTCGCCCCAGCTCTTTGGCGATGAGGTCGTATATTTTGCTCTGAGCCATCTTTGCCGCCGTGCTTCTACCGCTATGGCTGCCTTCGCCCTTGGTGCTTTGGCGCACACGTTGGGATGACAACTTTATGGGGGAGACTATGTGGCAGCTCAAACGCCGTACTGAAATCAAGCCGGGGGACTTGCCGTTAAACGTAAAGCGTTAGTGATCGGCGATTCGTTCGATAAAAATTTCTTGTGAGTGGTGGAGGATGTTCAAACCCATCGCTGGTTTTCAGTGCGGCGAAGGATTGAGCAACCGGCTAGAGATCGAACGCGAAGCGCTGCCGATCATCTTCGTGCCCGGCACCATGGCCAGCCCGTTGCGGAACGCGGCAGGAAAAAAAGTATGGGTCGCCGACGACGCATTACTCATGGTGGATCCGAGTATCTGCAAGTCATCACCGACGATGCCGAGCACAACAAAAAATTCGCCCACGCCCAAGACACCGACCGCGCCGCACGCGGCTGGGGCGGTGTGAGCTGGGGCAGCTACGGGCCGTTCCTCGAAGCCTTGCAGCAGTACGACTACAGCAGTGCCTGGGACGAACCGATGCGCCACTGCTTCGAGCATCCCGTGCACGTGTTCGGCTACAAC
>JANLTU010000234.1:0-4804 GCA_031363085.1 Gammaproteobacteria bacterium | reverse complement strand
TGGAATACCGTCGCTCGCCAACAACGCGGGGCACAGACTTGCCAGTGATCCAGCCACCGCCGCTTCGGGCGTGGTCACTTCGGTGCCTACGGTGACGCTGAGGTCGATTCCCACAGCAAATACGGCGGACGTCCACAGCATGTACAACACAACTACAACCCCTCGCAGCACGTTCTTTACTCCTGAAAATTTACGGCGGGAGTAAATTAACATCTATAGATATTGTGTTTCTGCACGAGCATCACAATTCTCAGAGCGTGTGGGAACTGCTTCCCAGCCGTGACCGTCGCCGCTGGAAAGTCGCTCCCATGCAAGACCGCTCACTTCTTGAAAAGAGTGTGTTGGCTTAGTCGAGCGTTGCGTGCGCTTCCGTGCTCTTAGATCGATACTTCGATGCGGTTGTAGGTCATAACAAGCAATTTGCGCGACACTGCACTAGAATTCGGCTCACTTCTAACTCGCGCTAGTTTTATAAGGTGTAGGTTCCAATGTCCGTAGTCACCGTGGAATATCCACCCGCCTCCGACGCCGCACCCGACGCGGTCGGCGCTGCCTTGAGCTCGATCTACGGCGACTTTTTCGGGCTGAAAGAAAACCCTTTCGCCATCACGCCCGACCCGCGTTATCTGTACATGAGCCCGCGCCACCGCGATGCCTTGGCGCACTTGGTGTTTGCGGTCAAACAAGGTGGCGGATTCGTGCAACTCACCGGCGAAGTCGGCACCGGGAAAACCACGCTCACGCGCGCCGTGCTCAGCCAACTGCCGGGCAACGTGACGGCGGCGATCATTCTGAATCCCCGGCAATCTCCGGTGGAGTTTGTACAATCGATCTGCGACGAATTACGCGTGCCCGCAACCGCCGATGTCGGCAGCATCAAGGCACTGACCGATGCCCTCAACGCCTACCTGCTTTACGCGCATTCGCAGGGGCGGCGCACGGTGATTTTAATCGACGAAGCGCAAGACCTGGGCGTTGAAGTGCTGGAGCAAATTCGTTTGCTCACCAACCTTGAAACCGCCAAAGAAAAACTATTGCAGATCGTATTGATCGGCCAACCCGAACTGCGCCTGCTGCTCGACCGCCGCGAACTGCGCCAGCTTGCGCAACGCATCACCGCGCGCTATCACCTGCTGCCGCTGTCTGCCGATGAAACCGCCGACATGGTGAAATTCCGCCTCGCCGTTGCCGGCCACATGCAGCCGTTGTTCACCGACAACGCGCTGCGCTTGATACACCGCGCCAGCCAGGGTGTGCCGCGCCTGATCAACGTGATTTGCGACCGCGCGTTGCTGGGCGCTTATGCCGAAACGCGCCGCATTATTGATCGCCACATCGTCTTGCGCGCTGCCGCCGAAGTGATCGGCGTCATGCCGGCCCGAGCAATGCCAAAAATCAACCGGTGGGCGGCGCTGGCGCTGGGCGTCACGGTGCTGGGCAGTCTCGTGGCACTGCTGTACCACCTGTACACACCCGCTGTTGCACCGCCGGCTCTGCTGGCGGTTGAAACGTCCATCACACCCACACCGACGGCCACGCCGGCTCCGGAAACTAAAGCACCGCCGCCTGCGGTTGCGCCGCCCGTCGCGCCACCCGTTGTGGAACAGCTCGCGCCGCCGCCCGCCGATCCGGTGACCAGCCCCGCCTCGTTTGCCGATGTGTTAAACCACGCGCCGACGCACGCCGATCTGGATAATGCGATGGAAATATTGTCCAGCATCTGGTCGAAAAATTACCGTGCCGCCAAGGGAACCACACCCTGCGAACGCGCCCTGAGTGCGGGCTTGAGCTGTCATCGAGGCAAAAGCTCACTTGACCAACTCCGACAGCTCGACCACCCGGTCATTCTCAAATTAGTCAACCACGCGGGTACGGAACACTACGCGGTGTTGACCGCCGACTCGCCCACCAGTGCAACGCTCAAGCTGCTGGGCCAAACCTTTAATATCGCGCCCGGCAAGCTCAAGCCATTTTGGCGTGGGGACTACCTGTTGCTGTGGCGCAAGCCGGCGATTGGTGCCGATTCCATTGCACCGGGTTCAGACCCTATCGCAGTCACTTGGCTCATCCGTGCGCTGGATCGCATTGAAGGAATCTACAGCGAAGGTATCGACCTGACCTTTTATGACGAAGTCCTCAGCGCACGCGTGAAGAATTTTCAGAAAAGACGCGGGCTTCTGGTGGACGGCGTGGTCGGCGAACGCACCTTGATTCACCTTGCCGGCGTTGCCAGCGATCCGCCCAGCCCACATCTCGTCAAACCCACTCCCTAGCCGCACGCTGCCTATGTCCTATATTCTTGATGCCCTAGACAAAGCGGAACGCGAACGCAAGCGCGGGCAAGTGCCCACGCTGCAAAGCAGCGAGCTGAGTACCGAAACGCACGGCCCGCGCAGCTCCTGGCGCTGGGTGGCGTTGTTCGCAGTACTTTTCAACGCCCTGCTGGCGGGTTTGTTGATCTACTCCTCGACGCGCGAAACACCCATCGCAAAAGTGGCCGCACCACCCGCGGCAGTGGTCGAGACCCTGCCCCCCGCACCGACTCCGGCACCGGTAGTGGCCACGCTTGATCCGCCGATTCATCGGGCTGCGCCTCCGGTTGCGGCCCCCGGCGTGTTGCTGATGACCGACCAGGAGTTGCAAGCGCAGGCACGTCAGCTTGAAATGGAAGCAACACCCCCGCCCGACCCGACACCGGCCAAATCCGAACCCACCCCCAAACCGGCTGCGGCAGCAGTCGTCACGACGCGCGCGCCCGTCGACACGCCGCTGGAAATGATTCCGCTGTTGATGGAAATGCCGGCGGAATTGCAACAGGCGTTGCCGCCGATCCGGGTCGACGTGCACGTGCACGCCAACGAGGCGGAAAATCGCTTCGTGATGATCAACCTGCGGCGTTACCACGAAGGCGATGAAGTCGCCCCCGGTTTGATCCTGGAACGCATTACCAAGGAAGGGCTGCTGTTGAAATTTCGCGGCGAGCGGTTTCGGTATTTGATGAAGATGTAAGGAATATGTTGCCGTTTCCAGTCACTGACTGAGCAACTGCGACAAAATGTCAAGCTCAGCGCAAGCTTCCAGCACCGGCTGCGCGGCTTTTGCAATGCTCGCGTCGTTCAAACCCAGCAGCGCAGGTGCAATGTCGCTTGGCGTGGTATCCGCATCACTGACAATGTGGTGCCGATGCAGCAAGTTCTCGGCGAGACTGACCAGATGCGCATAAACCGCATCCTCGGCACGATACTCCGGCGTGTGGTGGTAATGCGCCGCGATCACCGCTTCCGCCGGTAGCTTCCAGCGCTGCAATAAACGCGCGCCGATCTCGGTATGCGACATGCCCACGATCAACGACTCGACCGTTGCGACATTGATGGTCGCGTTCGCCGCGATGCTCTGGTTGAGTGACTCGAACGCGGTCGGCAGCAGATGCCCCAGCACCAGATAGCCGAAGTCATGTAACAACCCACTCAAGTAAGCGGTGCCTGCGCGCACCTGCCGATCACGCGGCACCGCTTTGCACAAGCGTTCAGCCAAGGCCGAGGTGTACACCGCGTGGTGCCAAAACGCACTCAAACCGATTGGCCCGTCGGCCGGCAGTTTAAATGTCGTGCCCAGCGCAATGCCCACGGCGATATTCGCCACCAGCTCAAAACCCAGCACACGCGAAATCGCATCGCGCACCGAGACGATATCGCCGCGATAACCGTAAAACGCGGAAGTTGCGTAGCTGATGATTTGCGCCGAAAGACTTGGATCAACCTCAACCACCTTCGCCAAGTCCAGCGCACTCGAATTCGCATCGCCCAGCACCTGCAAAATGCGCTGCGCCATCTCCGGCATGGCGGGTAATCCTTCCACGTCGGCAAGCAACGACTTGATGCGTTTGCGTGTGAAGAGCTGCTGCTTCTGGCGCTGCGCAAGCCACTCCGGCGTGATCTCGCGAGCGATGTCCAGATATAAAGTCTCGTGTTGCGCGGCATGCAGCGCTGGCGCGTCAAGACTGAACACATCGGCGTGATCGGGAAGCGAAAAATGCAGCTTGCCGTCGCGCGCAATGCCTTGGTGTATCAGCGTGGGGATTCCTAACAGTGCGCCCAAGGGGACCAGACCAATCTCATCGTACCTAGCAAGCGCCGGCGGCCGGTTCGCGTAAACCGGCTTTAATGCGCGCTTCGATACTAGGCGCAGATTCTCCATATCCAAAAAGTCAGATTGCGGCACCACCACCAACACCATGCCGAGAGAGTCTGCGCACAGCACCGTGCGCAGCCAGCGACGCGGGTCAAATTTTGCACCGGCAGCCAGCGGCCTAACGTCGTAGGCAATCGCCTGGGTTTCAAAATAACTTTTCACTGCACTGGGATAAGCCATGGAAATTACCGCTGCCAAAGTCACACACCAAGAAGCCGTGTCAGCTACATCGGCGCAGGCTAGCGCAGTTTGAGACGCTATTTTCAATTTATCGAACAACAGCAGTGGGAATGGCTTGCAATCGCGCTAATCGCGGCTGCAAGCCGCTCCCACCCGTGATACTGCCCCGCAGCCGTGACGGTTTACTTCAGGTGTTGACCATTTCGCCTACGGTTCGGAATTTCCACATGCCGGGCGCTGCGTCGCCCGCCCCTGACTCTGACAATTTTCGTCACTGCCGGCGCTGACAAAAATTGTCACGTCCGTGCGATTTCCAGCCCGAATTCAGTAGCGGCCGTCTCGTATCGCTGTGAATTTGCGGTGCGGGTCACACGCTTGCCATTGCTTGGCGCGCAATTGCGCACCGCAGCGCGGCTGGCACGGCGGCTGCACC
>JANLTU010000210.1:0-6386 GCA_031363085.1 Gammaproteobacteria bacterium | reverse complement strand
GTATGCGGCTGGCAGCCGCGTTGACCGGGGCTGCACGCCGCTCCCACTGGTAATCCTAAGAATCGTTTCCTGGATTCAGAGGGTGAAAATCAATTTGGCGTTGGTTCTGACGGCATCACACTTGGGTGTGGCTTTTCCTTTTCCTCAAGCAATTGAGTGACATGGGGCACTGCCAAGTCGTCTTGATCTTGCAGCATTGCTGAAGGTGACAAGTCATTTTCCGTTTCAAACAATAAAGGCTCATCGGGCAATACCATTGGCTTCCGTGCCACCTCTCCCTTCTCCAACATTGGTCTTGACTCAAAGTCTGCGTCCATCGTTTGTGTCTGCGATTGCGCAGGTTGAGCACCACTCATAACTGAGAGAATCAGTGAAATTTTTGGTATCAACCGCCAGTGGCTAATAGTTCGTTTCATATCAAACCTCCGTTGAATTTGCCTTGGTGATCAACCCTATTACTGCCGAATAAACCAATTGTGTACGCCATAATCCGGACGGTTTGGATCGGCAAAGTCGGTCCAGGTATAAACCCAAAGCTGGCCAGGCCGGTATTGGGACATCTTCGCGTACACATATCTCCTCGCAAAGCCCTGGTAATACACCCCATATATTTGGCCAGTACTAAGTTGCTGTGCTCCCACTTCGCCCCAATCGCAGTCCGTTGGGTGGCATTTGCCGAAGACGTGAATATACCAAGGCGGGCCTGGCGGATACGGCTGACCATTAAGAACCTGATCTTGACATATGAATCTTAGCTGTATGTTTGTCAGACTCGCCGTATTTTGATCGGCGTTCCGCCAGTTTCCTTCCTCCAGTGGCTGTATGCAGAGCGCATGAGCCGACTGTTGAAAAAGCACCATGATCACAAAAGCGAGAATTAGCACGGGTAACCGCATCGCTACACTAGATGTCTTCATTGATTCCTCTCCTTTTCCGATATTAATGACAGGTTTTGTCGGCGCTTAAATTGGAGCAATCCCATCACTATTTGGCCAAAATTACGCCTAATTAACACAAGGAGGCGGGTTCGGCTGAGAGCTCCACTTGGACGTAACCCACTATGCGATCTTTGCGCACTACAAAAATCAGCCGAATGGATTAGTGAGGTATAGCCTGAAGAGCTAGTACAAACGAGCTATGCGGAAAGCGTGCGGGCAATCTCACGCTCGACAATGTCGAGAACTGGTGGAGCGGCGTCGAGTTGCGCGGCATGGGCGAGGCGTTCCAGTTCACTGGCGGCATGTGCCAGGGCTTGAATTCCGAAATAACCGGCCATGCCGTTGAGTTTGTGGGCGTGCTCATACAACGCTGTGGCGTCGCCTGCGGCTAATGCATGGCGTAACTGCTGTAGATGCGTGGGTAACTCGTCGTGCAGTTTTTTACTCAAGAACTCGGGCAACGCGGCAGCAACTTCTGTTGCAAAAGCCTGCGGCGTGCGTCCGCTCCAGCGTGCAATCACCGACCAGAGTGTTGCTTCATGAACCGGTTTGAACACGCAATCGTCAAGACCCGAGCGCAGCAGTTTTTCGCGCTCGTCGGCAAACACATCAGCGGTCAACGCGATGATCGGCACGCGCTGCGCGGCAACGGACGTGGCGCGTATCCGGCGTGCGGCTTCAACGCCATTCAGTAGCGGCATGTGGATGTCCATCAGGATTAAATCGTAGGTTTTTGCTTGCGCGCACTGCACTGCCGCAAGCCCGTCCTGGGCTGCGTCTACTGCAACGCCTTGCGCGCGCAGCCAAGTGGTGATGAGGATGCGATTGAATTCATTGTCCTCAGCCAACAACACCCGCAAGCCTGCAAACTGCGTCGTCACGTCGCTGGTTCGAAATGTCGACATTTCAGCATCTGCGCACGCGATGCCAAGCATCCGCGCTAGCGTGTCGTGCAGGGTTTTTAGACGCATCGGCTTTGCCAGACAATGCATCTGTACGTCCTCGGCAAACGCCTCCGGCAAATCGCAGTGTTCCGAACTAAGCAACAACAGTGTGGGGCCGGTATAAATCTCGCGCAGCGCAGCAAGTTGTGCGTAAATTTCCTGCATATTGAGCGTCGCGGCGGGCACACTCACCACCACCAGATCGTAAGGTTCCTGCGGCGCCGCTGCCGACACCATCGAACACAGTTGCGTAAATTCCGCTGCGGCAAACACCGACATGCCCCAATCAATGAGCACATTACGCAACGCGCGCCGCGCCACGGCATGGTGTTCGATCAACAACACTTTCTTGGCTGAAAAATAGCGTGGGATTGTTCCCGGCAGCGCGTCGGCTTGCAACTCCCAGCGCGCGGTGAATGTAAATGTCGAGCCCGCGCCCACGGTGCTTTCCAAGGCAAGCTCGCCCTGCATCATCTCGACCAGCCGCTTGGCGATGGCCAGCCCCAAACCGGTGCCGCCGTAACGTCGCGATATGGAAGTATCCGCCTGCGAGAACGCGCGGAACACGCGCGCTTGCTCAGCGGCGTCGATGCCAATGCCGGTGTCCGTCACGCGAATGCGCACTGCCGCTGCATCATGCGCGTGTTGATCCAGCCCCACGCGCACCGTCACGTCGCCTGTTGCAGTGAACTTGATGGCGTTGTTGACCAGATTCATCAAGACTTGGCTGAGGCGCGTCGGATCGCCGATGAGTTTCAGCGGCACATCGGCATCGATCATCAACACCAGTTCGAGCCGCTTGGCGTGCGCGCTGAGTCGCAGCATGCACAATACTTCTTCCAGACTGTCGCGCAGATCGAAGGGAATGCGTTCAAGCTGCACGGCGCCGGATTCAATGCGCGAAAAATGCAGAATGTCGTCCACCGCACTCAACAACTGCGCGGCGGCTTGGTTGATGGTCTGCGCGTATTCGCGCTGCTGCGGCGTGTTGGGCACGGTGGTGAGCAGTTTTGCGAAACCGATCACCGCGTTGATCGGCGTGCGGATTTCATGACTCATGCGGGCGAGAAAATCCGACTTGGCCTGCCCCGCCTGCAAGGCTTGATCACGCGCCACGTCCAGCTCGCGATTGCGTTGTTCCAGCACCGCCACCGTGTGTTGCAGCTCGGCGGTGGCCTCGTCCACCTTCTTGTGCAAAGTGCGTTGCGCCGATTCTATCGACGCCGCCATGGCGTTGAACCCGTTCTCCAACACGCCCAACTCACCACCAGAATTCGCCGCTACGCGCACCGACAGCAGACCGCGCGCCAAGTTGTGCACCATGGTGTTCAAGCGCAGTACCGGTTCCACCACGCTGCGCCCTACCCGCAGCGCGAACAGCATGCTTAACGACAAACCACCCGCGCCGATGAGGATGCTGATCGCGACAATTTCCCGCTCGCGCTCAAACGTTGACTGTCTTGACATTTCCACGTGCACCACACCCAACGCCACTTTGTGTTCGGGTGCGGCCCCCGGCGCACGCTCGGCGAAATCGAAGGCCGCCACACCCGAGGCGGTGACCGGCTCCTGAAAATTTTGAAACAAATCTGGATCGCGCCGGTAAGGCGCCGCATCCACGGCGCGTCCATCCTTGCTGACAACGACGATTTTTTTACGGTCGAGATCGAGGATTTCGATCCGGTCGACGTCGTTTTCTTGCAACGCGGCTTGCGCCAGCGCTTGCAGCAGTTCGCGATTGCCCGAGAACAAACCAAATTCGCTCGCCGACGCCAGATGTTTGGCCAGGGCACGCCCGCGCTCATTGAGCTCCGCGTTCACATCCTGGATGCGTGCGGAAATCACGTAGTAACTCAGTAACGCCAAACTCAATAAGGCCGGTGCCAAGGCCAGAAATAATACGCGTGTGCGAATACCCCAATACTTGATTGCCGGCCACTTCATGGCGGCACCTCGGGCGCATTGAGCTGGCGCAGCAACTCCGCCTCGTCGGGCACCTCCAGGCGCAACGAGCGCGCCACCGAGCGGTTGATGGCGACGCTGAAATATTTCGGATACACCGCCGCAGCCAAATTTATGCCCGCGTCTTGCAGCGCGTCCAGCGCGATCTCCGCCGCCTGCTGGCCGATTTGAGCGGGCGTTGAATACACCGCACCCAGCGCTCCCGCACTCACGTAAGATCTGGAAAAACCCAGCACGGGAATCCCGCGTTGATAGGCCGTGTACAGCAGCCACTTGGCGCTATTGGGTGTGAGCACGGTGGGATCGGGCACGGCCAGCATCACGTCGCTTTGTTCGGCAATGTCTTTGAATACGGTGCCGGCATCCCAATCCCGCGTCGCACCCGCGCGCTTTGAATCCTCCTGCTGCGCGGTGAGAATGCGCAGCAACGGGATCACACCGCGCTGCATGGCGGCGTTGGTGAGCTCGACCACATCATGCTGCGACGCCGGCCCGAGAATCGCCCCCAGGTGCTTTGCCTTGGGCACCACACGACGCACAAACTCGAATTGGCGTAGCCACGGTTGTTCAAGATAGAGGGCCGTAGCGGCGGTTTTGATCCCGGCACCTTTGGCCTGCGCCTGGAGAGACTCGTGCGCCTTGCGTGCGATCAGCACCCGCAAGGTGGGCACGGCGATGTTGGCATCGAACATGACCTGCGCGGCGCGCGTGCCGACCGTCACCACCAACTGCGGCGCAGCCCTGCCCCGCCATGCATCGAGAGCTACGGCGCCCGCCTGCTTAATGTCAACGTCAGGAATTTTTTTCGCAAGCTGTTGCGCGCGCGCGATGAAGCTGTCGGCCACCTCGCGATAGGCGCCACCCTCTTCGCTGAGCAAAAGCACCACATGTGCCTCGCCCGGCGCACTAAAAGTCAAGCCAGGATACGCGCACAGCAACAGCCCGCAAATAACGAACCGCCAATGACGCATTGCACCCTGCGCTATGGGATAAAGTTTATGGAATAAAATCTGGGGCCATACAAAGACTTTTAACAAAACGTGCTATCCAAATTGTCCAACAATGCGGGCGCACTACAATAGCTCTTAGGTTGTATCGAAACCCGAAGAAACTATTCTTCAAGCCTGGAGGCGGGTTAGAACTGCAAGCTCAGTTGCAGGTAGGCATGCCGTTCGAAGAGATTGCGCCGCTCGAAATCAACATAGGATTCCACAAGATTTTGTCCGATCAGCGCAAACTCGCCCTGGTTGTAATTCCAGACGAACGACTTGGCGATACGTGCGTCGTAGCGGTCATGTCCCCTGACCTGATCCCCGTCGCCCATCCACTTCACCTCGTCCATGTGGTAAATCGCGGCGCTGAACTGCCATCCGCTGGTAAACGTGTAGCCGCCGATGGCGCTGACCGTGTGCATCGGTTCGCTGATGCGGTAAGCGCGATAACGCTCAGGGTGCAGACGTACCAAATAGTTGCCCGTAGCGCGCGCATAGTTGTACTGGAAGCTAAGCAGCGCACCGTGCGCCGGACGGTAACTCAAGCGCGCTTCGCTGCCGTGTACGACGGCGCCGCCGGTATTCATCACCACAAAGGTCTCTGTTCCGGTAGCATCTGGATAGGGTTGCGGAAAGGTGTAATCGGTGGGCACAGAAATCATGTCACGGAAACGTTCACGATACAGTTTCACATCCCAATCCAGATGGGTGCTGCGCGCCTCGCCGCGATAACCAAGCTCGTAAGTAGTGAGTCGTTCCGGGCGTAAATCACCGGGACTATACCAAATCATTTGTAATACTGATCCGTCATCAAAGTGCGACGCCCATTGGGTGTAGTCCTCCCACAGTGATGGTGTGCGCCGCGCGCGCGAAACTGCCGCGCGCAGCACATGATCTTCGGCAAGATGATAATTCAATCCGAGACGCGCCGACGTTTGGGTTTCCACCAAGTTATTGTGTTCAGTCATGGCACCTGCATTCACTACCAGCGTGGTGGTCGCGTGCCATTCCGTGTGCGTGAACAGCCGCAGGCTTTGGTCACTGATCCAGTCGCGGCAGTTGAACCATGTGAAACTACGCGCGCGATCCGAGCGCAGGCTACCGCCCCACGCGATTTTTAACTCCGCTAACGGGATCGCGGTGTATTGCAGTTCCAGATCGTCGCGGCGCGTCTCACCATTGTAGATCGCATGCGTGACAGATTGGTCGGGTTTCCCGCCGAACGCCGCTTGAATAACACTGGGCGAATAGTCTGGCCACACCTCCGCGAAGATGATCGGATAACCATCCTGCTGAACATAACGATTGTGATAAAACTGCACCTGCACATCTTGCGTGTCCGAGAATGTGCGCTGCCAGCGCAGCGCAGCGTAAACATTTTGCACTTTTTTGTCGCGAATTTTTTCAAGCGCTGAACCATCTGCCCAAGCACCAAATTCACCGTTGTTATAGCCTGTTTGCAGGTCAAACATATCTTTCGTATTCGGTGTGTAAATGCCGCGTACATTGAGTCCACGCGCACGCGTTTCATCGTTTACTCCGGAAAAACC
>JANLTU010000194.1:0-63859 GCA_031363085.1 Gammaproteobacteria bacterium | reverse complement strand
CACAGATGGGTCCGCAGATCCCCCTGGGCCAGGTTTTTTGACGGGGTCGATACCGCCAAGAAGCTAGCGGCCACTGTCCATGCGCGAGACGAGTGTACCTGCCAATGTTTCTATGCATAAGGGGCGCGGCAAGCCGTGGGGACCGTTTTTTAAGAGGTCGCGTTCCATTTGCCCGTCCAGAAAATCAGGCATCGCTCACCCTCTGTTAAGACCGAGCCTAGCAAGGTATTGTGCGTAGACCAGTCTTTTGAATTCTTGAAAAACGTTCCCGACCCTGGATAGCTCATGAGCACACCCATTTTCGACATCACAAAAATCATCACGCCGCTGGGCGAGGGCAAGCCGCCCTGCGGCGACCCGGCGAAGTACGAGCCGGAATATGAAAACGCGGAGCGGGAAGTCGCCAAGCTGGAAAGCGTTGAGCAGTTTCCGGTGAATTGGGAATTGGTGTTGACGCTTACGCAAGAAGTGTTGGAAAAAAAGTCGAAAGATTTGTTGATGGTGAGTTATTTTTGTTTCGCATTGTTTAGTCGCAAAAACTACCCCGGGCTTGCAGCCGGATTAAAGGCGTGTCTGGGTCTGGTCAATAATTTCTGGGAAGATCTGCACCCCGAAAAGAAACGCATGCGCGGCCGCGTTGCGGCGATCACATGGCTGACCGCAAGGCTTGAGCGCGCAATGGAGCTACGTCGCCCGGAAGACGGTGACGGCCCGGTGCTCGCGGAAAGCCTCGCGGCGCTTGAAGCGCTGGACAAGTTTTTTACCGAACAACTGGCCCGTGAAGCCCCCGATCTAAATACGGTGCTGCGCCTGTTGCGTGAATTTGTGCGCGATGCGGAACGTGCGGCGGCGTCCACCGCTGCACCGGCGGCAACGCCGGCGGCGTCCGAAGCCGCTGGGCCGACGCTGGTGGCCACGGAGCAAGATTTGCCCAAGGCGCTACGTCAATGTCAAGCCACGCTACGTAGCGCCGCCGTGTTCATTCGCGGCCAGAAGTTGGAAGATCCGCGCGCGTACCGACTCACGCGCATCAGCACTTGGCTGATGGTCGACCAACTGCCGACGTTGATCAACGGCGTTACGCAACTTACGGCGGTGCCTGCCGCCATCACGCAGAAATACGCAGGCTATGTTGCCGAAAAAAAGTACGCCGTACTGATTCCCGAAGTGGAGGAGAGTTTTTCCAAATCACCGTTTTGGCTGGATGCACATCGCCTGACGGCGAATGCCTTGGAAGCTCTGGGGGCCAGTCACGTGCAGGCGCGGCTGGCGGTGATCAACGAACTGGCGCTGTTTTTGCGACGCTTGCCCGGCTTGGTAAATCTGAAATTCTCCGACAGCACCCCGTTTGCCAACGACCAAACACGGCTGTGGATCGAGCAAGAAGTCATGGTGGCCAAAGACGCTGGATCAAGCACGGGCACCATGAAGCTTGCCGCAGCCGGTGAAGAAGCCCCTTGGGTGGTCGCGCAGAACGAAGCAAAACAGTTGGCCGCGAAAGGAAAAATGGATGAGGCGCTGAGCGTATTCCATGATGGTTACGCGCAGAGTTCGGCGCAACGCGCGCGCTTCTGTTGGGGTTTGGTGCAGGCGCGTTTTTGTCTGGATGCGGGGCTGGCACACGTCGCATTGCCGCAACTCGAATATCTGGATCAGATGAGCGTACGTTTTGCGCTGGAAGAGTGGGAGCCGGCTTTGAGCATGGAAGTGGCTCGGGTACTTCTTGTGTGCTACGCTCAAGCCGCTGAAAAAAACAAGAAGATGAAAGATGCTTTGGCACCCAAAGCAGAACAATTATTCGCGCGCATCTGCCGTTTGGATTTAAATGCCGCACTGAAAATGGAACTGAAAACGTTTCAACAGCAACCGGTTTGAAGTCCGTAGGCACGGCCCATGCTCATACCTGCGGGGACAGTGTTGGGGTCAATGGTTACAGATACACTCTGCAAACATTAAAGACATTAAAGAAGGAGTCGCACCATGGCAAAAGAAGGTTCAGTAGCACCTAAAGAACGTATCAATATCGTTTACAAACCTGCGACCGGCGATGCCAAGGAAGAGATCGAGCTGCCGTTGAAGTTGCTGGTGATCGGTGATTTCACGCAGCGCCAGGACGACACGCAGTTGGAAAGTCGCCCGATGATCAGTATCGACAAAGACAACTTCAACGACGTGCTGCGTGGTCAGAATCTGAATCTCAGCGTCAGTGTTACCAACACGCTGGCAGGCGAGGGTGAGTTGCCGGTGCAATTGAAGATCCAGACGCTCCGCGACTTTGACCCGGAATCGGTCGCGCGCCAAGTGCCCGAGCTCAACAAAATGCTGGAGTTGCGCGAAGCGCTCATGGCGTTGCGCGGGCCGTTGGGCAACGTGCCGGCGTTTCGCCGACGTCTGCAGACCATCGTCTCGGATGATCAGACGCGCACCAAGCTGATGGCTGAGTTGGGCATCGGTGAAGACGAGAAGAAATAACCGGACGTTGATCAATACATCGTTTACTGAATCGCATTACAGGAGATCGAGGCATGTCGGAATCAGAACAGCAAAAGACTGGGGCCGCGCAAACACAAGAAGCGCAAGGGTCGTTGCTCGACCAGATTATGACGGAAACCAAATTGAAGCCCTCGGAAGACGGCTACGCGGTTGCCAAACACGGCGTGGAAATTCTGATTTCCGAGCTGGCCAAAACGGCGCGTTTCAGTGACCGCATCGAGAAGAGCACGGTCGACTTGATCATCGCCTCGATTGACCAACGCATCAGTGGGCAACTCGATGCGATCATGCACAACGAAACGTTTCAAAAGCTGGAATCGGCTTGGCGCGGATTGAAGCTGCTGGTCGACCGCACCAATTTCCGCGAAAACGTCAGGCTGCAAATCATCAACGTGTCGAAAGAAGATCTACTGACCGATTTCGAAGATGCGCCAGAAATTGTCAAGGCCGGCTTGTACAAGCACGCTTACACGGCCGAATACGGTCAGTTCGGCGGCCAGCCCTTCGGCTCGATCATCGGCAACTATGAATTTGGCCCCGGTCCGCAAGACATCAAGTTGCTGCAATATTGCGCCAGCGTTTCGGCGATGGCGCATGCGCCGTTTATCTCGTCGGCGGGCCCGCAATTTTTCGGTATCAAAGACTATACCGAACTGCCCAATCTCAAGGATCTGAAGTCTATTTTTGAAGGCCCGTTGTATGCCAAGTGGAATTCGCTGCGCGAATCCGAAGACGCGCGTTACTTGGGCCTGACCGCGCCACGTTTCCTGTTGCGCTTGCCTTATGGCAAAGGCAGCAACCCGGTGAAGGGTTTTGACTATGAAGAAAACGTGCATGGCTCGCATCACGATTATCTGTGGGGCAACACCGCGTTTGCATTTGCCAGCCGGCTGACCGACAGCTTCGCGAATTACCGTTGGTGCCCGAACATCATCGGCCCGCAAAGCGGCGGTGCGGTGGATGACCTGCCGTTGCATCAATTCGAATCGATGGGCGAAATCGAGACCAAGATTCCCACCGAAGTGCTGATCTCGGACCGGCGTGAATACGAATTGGCCGAGGAAGGCTTCATCGCGTTGACCATGCGCAAGGGCAGCGACAACGCCGCGTTTTTCTCCGCAAACTCGGTGCAGAAGGCCAAGTCCTTTGGTAACAGCAAGGAAGGCAAAGATGCCGAGACCAACTACCGGCTCGGCACGCAATTGCCTTACATGTACATCATCAATCGCTTGGCGCACTACATCAAAGTGTTGCAGCGTGAACAGATCGGCTCCTGGAAAAATCGCGTTGACCTGGAACGCGAGCTGAATGCCTGGATACGTCAATACGTGTCGGACCAAGAAAATCCAACCGCCGCCGTGCGCAGCCGCCGCCCGTTGCGTGCGGCAGAAATTTTGGTCGAAGACGTCGACGGCGATCCGGGTTGGTATCGGGTCACGATGAATGTGCAACCGCACTTCAAATATATGGGCGCCAGCTTCACGCTGTCGCTCAAAGGCAAGTTGGACAAATCCTGAGAATTGGGCGGGCAAGGGCACGGCAGTCGTCGGGGGTGGTCGATTTTTCTCCGCCTGATTGCCGGCCGCTTGCCGCGTCGCATCGGCCATGAGTCAAGAACAAAGCCTGTTCGAACGTTTGCAAAATCCGGATGTGACCGGAGACTACAAGCTCAAGATCAACGTCAATAAGGCGGCCGATTCCGTATTGACTCATTTGCGCAATATGCTCAATACCCGACAGGGTAGCGTGCCGACCTTGCCCGACTACGGTCTGCCGGATTTCAACGATATCGCATCGAATTTTCCCGACGCCATTTTTGAGCTGCGCCGCGTCATCAAACTAAGTATCGACAATTACGAGCCGCGCCTGTCGCAGGTCAAAGTGGATTACGTCAAGGACGAGGACAAGCCGCTGAGCATGCGTTATGAGATTACCGCACAATTGAGCTTGGGCGGAGAAAATGCCAACGTCTGGTTCGAAACCACCCTGGATTCGCAGGGCCAGGTCAAGGTCAGAGGGTAGCGGTCTTCAGATAAATTTATTAATAGTGCCGCACGCAGGTGGGGGTCAGGTCGTGAGTTTCAATAAATACTACCAGGAAGAGCTGCTTTACCTGCGCGAGATGGGTGAGGAGTTTGCGCGTGCCTACCCAAAGCTCGCGCCGTTTTTGTCGCGCAAAGGGAATGACCCCGATGTTGAGCGCATCATCGAAGGGTTTGCGTTCATCGCCGGTCGTATCCGGCAGAAACTTGACGACGAGCTGCCCGAGCTGACGCACACCTTGATCTCGTTGTTATGGCCGCACTTTTTGCGACCGGTCCCGTCGATGTCGGTCCTGCAGTTCACGCCGGCGGCCAACGCCATCTCCGAAAAAAAAGTCATCGCGCGCGGTGTCGAGGTCGATTCGGTGCCGGTGGACGGCACGCCGTGCCGGTTTCATACCTGTGCGGACGTCGATTTATATCCGTTTACGCTCGACGATATCGAAGTGCAAAGCACCGGCACCGCAACTGCGCTGAAATTGAATTTCCTGCTGATCAGCGGCGCCAGCATGGACAAACTCAAGCTGGATCGCTTACGCCTGTTTTTGAATGGTGAGCTGGCTGTGTGTCACGCGACCTACTTATGGTTCTTCGAGTATCTGGCGCGCGTGACGGTGCGCGGTGACGCCCCGGAAAAAAATGCGCCGCGCGTCGAGCTCGACAAAACTTGCGTGCACCGTGTCGGGTTTGGCGAACGCGAAGCCTTGATCCCTTATCCGGTGAATGCATTTGGCGGTTACCGGTTATTGCAGGAGTATTTCTGCTTGCCGCAGAAATTTTTGTTTGTCGATATCACCGGGTTGGAGAGGGCGGCGCGCTTGCCGGTGCGGGAGCGTTTTTCGATCACCTTCGAGTTCTCACGCCCCTTTGAAAATCATGTTCGTCTGAGCAAGTCCAACTTCCAATTGTATTGCGCGCCGATCATCAACTTGTTTCAAAAAGATGCCACACCCATCCGGTTGAAAAATGAAAAGGTCGAGCACCGCGTGATGCCGTCGGGAAGCAATTCGGCGCACTTCGATATTTTCTCGGTCGATAAAGTTACCGGTTGGATTCAGGGAACCGGCGAGAAAAAAATTTATCGGCCTTTTATCTCGTTCGATCACCGCGCCCAGCGTGAAAAGCACAAAGACGCGTTTTATCGCACCCGGATGACGCCCTCGGTGGTCGGCGATGACGCGGAAACTTATGCGTCTTTTGTCTCTATTTCGGAGCGGCCGCAACTGCCCGGCACCGAAACCATCTCCATTGAAATGACCTGCACCAATCGCCAATTGCCGGAGAAACTTCGCATCGGCGACGTGCGTGTGGCGACCGCCAACTCACCGGAATTTGCCTTGTTTCAGAATATTCTGCCCTGCTCTAAATCCATTCCGCCGCCAATGGAAGGCGACATGCAATGGATGCTGATCTCGAACATGGCGCTAAATTACACGTCGTTAACCGATGTCGGCGCACTGAAAGTGGTTTTGTCGGCCTATAATTTTCCGGCATTTTATGACAAGCAAGCGGCGCGCATAAACGAGTTGCGCATGGAAGGGCTGGACAGTATCAACGTGGCACCCATGACCTTGATGTTCAACGGCCTGCCGGCGCGCGGTTTGCGCACCCGCTTGGGTATGAAGAGCAGCAAGTTTTCCAACACCGGCGACATGTATTTGTTCGCAGCGGTACTCAACGAATTTTTCACGTTGTATGTGTCGATTAATTCGTTTATTCAGCTCACGGTGAAAGATGTCGAACGAGGCGAGGAGTTCCAATGGCAGCCGCGAATCGGCCAACAACCGGTCATTTAAACGAAGCCTTGCTGGGCGAATTGCTGGCACACGGGCGCCAGTTTGATTTCTACCAAGCGGTGCGGGTGTTGCTTGCACTGCATCCGAACGCCGCAACTCCCGGGCGACACGGCCAGCTTTCCAAAGAGGCAGTGCGTTTTTGCGCGAATCTGAGTCTGGGATTTCCCGCCTCGGACGTGGAGCGCGTGACCCGCGAAACCGCCAGCGCCGCCGCTCTGCCGCCGTATGCAATGACGGTTAATTTTCTCGGCCTGATCGGACCGGCCTCGCCGCTGCCGGCCTATTACACCGAAGAAGCGATTCGCGCCGATGCCGACACAGCGGTGGCGCAGCATTTTCTGGATATGTTTCATCATCGCCTGACGTCGTTCGTGTATCGCAGTTGGGAAAAATATCGCTACATGCTGCAATACCGCCCCGGTGCCCGCGATCCGTTTTCCAATCGCATGTTCGCACTGATTGGTTTGGGCCATACGCAGTTACGTGAAAACAGTCAGATCGAGTGGGCACGCGTGCTGCCCTATCTTGGTCTGATCGGCATGAAAGTGCGTTCGGCGTCGTTGTTGTCGAGCGTGGTGTCGCATTATTTCGGCGGGGTGCCGGCGCAAGTGCAGGAGTATATGCGCCACAAGACCGTGATTGATCCGATGCAACGTAATCGCCTGGGTGTCGTGAACTGCTCCCTTGGCGTTAACGGTATGTTGGGTGAGAAAGTATATGATGTGAACACGAAATTTCGGCTGCGTATCGGCGCGATGGATTACACCGCTTATCGCGAGTTTTTACCCGGCGGCAGCGACTATGACGTGCTGCGTGAATTGGTCAGGTTCACGCTGGTCGACCCGTTGGAATATGACGTGGAATTATTATTGCGTGCCGACGAAGTGCCGCCTACGACACTGGCCAAAGACAACCCGTGTCGGTTAGGTTATTCCAACTGGCTGGGTGAGGTCCGGCAGGGGGTGGTGAATGTGGTACAAGCGGGGGCAGTGATGTAATTCCATTGCCAATTTAAAGCGCGACTAGGCGCCCCGCCGCAGACAGTGCAGTTGCATGGCGAGGTGGAGCAACAACGTGTCGTTTTAAATTGCAAATGGAATAACTACACGCTCCTGACACAGGGATTCAACACACGGGGAAATCATCATGATCAACGTCGAACTCAAGTCGCTCATTGGGAAATTAAACAACTACGGCAAGACCGCATTGGAGGCCGCTGCCGGCGCCTGCATCTCGCGCTCGAATTATGAAGTCAACATCGAGCACGTGTTGCTGAAGTTTGTCGAAGATCAAGAGCATGACTTTCAATTTATCCTGGCACATTTCGGCGTCGATGCCGGGCGCGTACAAAAAGCGATTCAGCGCGCGGTCGAGCGTGAAAAAACCGGCAATCAGGGCAAGCCGGTGTTCTCGCCGCTGCTGATTGAATGGATGCAGGAAGCGTGGATGTTGGCCTCGGTGGATTTCGGCCTCAACCAGATTCGTTCGGGCGCCTTCATCGCGGCCTTGGTGTTGAACTCACGCCGTTATGGATTAGCCGATTATTACGACGAATTGTCGGCCATCGGCGGCGATGATTTACGCCTGCATTTCAAGGATATTGTCGGCGGTTCGAAAGAGGACGCAGAAGCACGCTTGAGCACGGCGCCCGGTGCGCCGGCAGGTGCGCCCGGCGCACCCAGCGGCAACACCGCGCTGGAAAAATACACAGTCAATTTCACGGCGCGCGCGCGCGCCGGTGAAATCGATCCGGTGTTCTGCCGCGACCGCGAGATTCGCCAAGCGATTGATATTCTCGGTCGACGCCGCAAAAACAATCCTATTTTTGTCGGTGAAGCCGGCGTGGGTAAAACCGCCGTGGTGGAAGGGCTGGCGCTCAAAATCGTCGAAGGCGATGTTCCCGACATTTTAAAGAACGTCGAAATCTTTGGGCTCGACATGGGCTTGTTGCAGGCCGGTGCGAGCGTCAAGGGCGAGTTCGAACAGCGCTTGAAGTCGGTGATCCAGGAAGTGAAATCCTCGCCCAAGCCCATCATTATTTTCATCGACGAAGCGCACACCTTGATCGGCGCGGGCGGAACCGCCGGTGGCGGTGACGCCGCCAACTTACTCAAGCCCGCATTGGCGCGCGGCGAAATGCGCACGCTGGCCGCGACCACTTGGTCTGAGTACAAAAAATATTTCGAAAAAGACCCGGCGCTTGCGCGGCGCTTCCAGTTAGTGAAAGTCGAGGAACCCTCGGCGGACGAAGCCGTCGTTATCATGCGCGGCCTGCGCGAAAAATACGAAACCTCGCATAATGTTTATGTACGCGACGACGCGGTGGTGGCCACCGCGCAATTGGCGGCACGCTATATTTCCGGGCGGCAGTTGCCGGATAAATCAGTCGATCTGCTCGACACCGCCTGCGCGCGCGTCAAGATCAACGTGAGCTCCAAGCCGGAACGCATCGACGAGCTGGAACGGCGCGTAAAAACCCTGGAACGCGAACTGGGTGCGATCACGCGCGATATTGAAACCGGCATCCGCGCGGACAACGGTGCCACCGTTGAATTGCAGCAAAAAATCGCCGCCTTGAACCAAGAGTGCGCGACGCTCGAAGTGCGTTGGAAAAAAGAAAAAGAATGGGTCGACCGTATTCTGGATTTGCGCAGCAAGATCGCAGTCGCAACCGCTGTAAAAACCGGCAGCGCCAACGCCGAAGTCGGCGCGCAAAAGAAAGAGCTGGCCGAAGCCGAACGCAGCTTGGCGGAAATTCAGGGTAAAGATCCGCTGCTGCATTTTGAAGTCAACCCCGATGCGGTGAGCAAAGTGGTCGCGGACTGGACCGGCATTCCGGTCGGCAATATGGTCAAAGACGAATTGGCGTCGATCATGAGTTTTGGCGCTAACCTGAAGCAACGCATTAAAGGTCAAGACCATGCCATTGACGCGCTTGACCGGCGCATTCGCTCGTCCAAGGCGGGGCTGGCCAGCCCGCACGCACCCATCGGCGTGTTTCTGTTGGTGGGCCCGAGCGGCGTAGGTAAAACCGAAACCGGTCTGGGGATTGCCGACATGCTGTTCGGCGGCGAGCGTTTCGTCGTTACCATCAATATGTCGGAATATCAGGAGAAACATACCGTTTCGCGCTTGATCGGTTCGCCGCCGGGTTACGTCGGTTATGGCGAGGGGGGGCAGTTGACCGAAGCGGTGCGTCAGCGGCCGTACTCCGTGGTGCTGCTCGACGAAGTCGAGAAAGCCGATCCGGAAGTGCTGAACCTGTTTTACCAGGTGTTCGATAAAGGATCGCTGACCGACGGCGAGGGGCGCGAGATTGACTTTAAAAATACCGTCATCCTGCTCACCAGTAATTTGGGCACCGACATCATTACCGAGTTAAGCGTCAGCGAGCCGCGCCCGGATGTCGATACCATCGCCGAGGCGGTGCGTCCGGTGTTGATCAATCACTTCAAGCCGGCGTTGCTGGCGCGCATGGAAGTGATCCCGTACTTCACTATTTCCAAAGACGCGATGGCCGATATTGTCAAGCTCAAGCTGAACGCATTGGGCAAGCGCATTCGTGCCAGCCAGCGTATTCAGTTCGAATATGATGAGCAGGTGGTTGGTCAGATCGTGCAGCGTTGTACCGAAGTGGAAACCGGCGCGCGCAACATCGACTACATCATCGGTCGCACCTTGCTGCCGCAAATCTCCACCGAGATTCTGCGCATGCTGGGTGAGGAGCGCCAAGTATCGATGTTAAAAGTGGGCATCGACGCCGGCGGTGTGTTCAGCTTTCAATTCGTCTGATGCTGTGGTGAATTGATCCATCGGACAGAGCGCGATGAGTATGGATACAAACCAGGAAAGCGCGTTGTTGGCGATTGACGAGCTGATCAAGATCGGCACGTCATTGTCGTCGGAGCGTGATCTCAATCATCTGCTTAACATGGTGGTCGCGGCTGCCCGGCGCATCACCTGCGCAGATGGCGGCATGGTCTATCTGCTCAACAGCACCAAGACGGATTTACACGTAGAGGTATTGCAAAACGACACCGCCCGCGCGGTGGGTGCGCGCATTGCCAACGTTGCGCTGTATGTGAACGGCGAGCGTAATTCCGGCAATGTCATTGCACACTGCGTGTTCAGCGGGCAGCCGATCCAGATTAGCGACATTTACCAGTATTCCGGATTTAACTGCGACGAACTTTACGAATACGACCGCGTTTCGGCGGCGCGCACGCAAGCGTTGCTCGCCTTGCCGTTGCGTAATCACGAGGCCGTCGCTGTGGGGGTGCTGGTATTGACCAATATCGCGAATGCCGCTCATGCCGCCGATCCGCATGATCCGTTGCTGCGAGCATTTGCGTCGCAAGCTGCTGTCGCCATCGATAACGTGCAGCTCATCGAAACCAACAAGCGGTTGATCGATATCCTCGACCACACCAACCGCGAGCTCGAAGAAGAGAATCGACGCCTGCGCGCGAAGATTATCAGCCGTTATGATTTTTCGAAAATCATCGGGCACGGGGCGGCGATGAAAAAAGTATTTTCCTTGCTGGAAAAAGTACTGGCGTCGCCCGCCACCGTGTTGATTCGCGGTGAGACCGGCACCGGCAAGGAGCTGTTTGCGCAGACGGTGCATTTCAACAGCCCACGCCGCAGCGGTGAATTCGTTGCGCAGAACTGCGCCGCATTGCCGGATAACTTACTGGAAAGCGAGCTGTTCGGTTATAAAAAGGGCGCGTTCAGCGGCGCCATGCAAGACAAAAAGGGCCTGATCGAACTCGCTCACGGCGGCACCTTGTTTCTCGACGAGATCGGCGACATGCCCTTGGGCTTGCAAGCAAAGTTATTGCGCGTGTTACAGGAAAAAGAAGTGCGGCCGTTGGGCGGGGTGGAAAGTAAAAAAATCGACGTGCGCGTAGTCGCGGCCACGCACTGCAACCTTGAAGAGAAAATCAAGAAAGGCGAATTTCGCGAAGACCTGTATTACCGTCTCAGTGTGTTTCCCATCGACGTGCCGCCGTTGCGCGTGCGCAAGGACGACATCCCCGCGCTGGCGAAATATTTCGTCGACGAATTCGCGCGCGTGTATGGCAAAGAAGTTTTAGGATTCGCGCCGCGCGCGTTCGATTGTTTGTTCGACTACGATTTTCCCGGCAATGTGCGTGAACTCAAAAATGTGATCGAGCGCGCCGTGTTGTTGTGCGAGCCGGGCGGTAGTATTTTGCCGGAGCACTTGCCGGAGCAACTGCATTGCAACGAGCGGCCGTCGCGCGCTGCACCGCATCCGGCGCTCAATCACGACGCCGGGCTCAAGGAACTGGTCGAGGAATTTGAACAGGAGTTGCTGCGCGAAAAACTGCAAGCCTGCAACTGGAACCAAACCCGCACCGCCGAGCAGTTGCGCATCGGCCGCCGTACCTTGATCGAAAAAATCACCAAGTATCAAATCAAGCGTTGAACGGCCCAGTTGTTATTGTTACACCGGAACAGTTAATCGCAGCATCGCACCATCGCACCATTTAAAATGTCACGACCTGTATACAGCTCTATATCCAGCAGGTGATGAGCGGGGCGCTCCTGATCGGGACGTACGCTGATGTGCGTGTGCGCGCCGGGACCGGTGTCGGCCAGCATGCTGTCGATAATTTTTTGCGCGTTCGCGGCGATGTGTTCCGCGTTGCCGCCATCCAATAACAGCTCGCGATGTGCGCCCAACAGCGCGGTTACCCGGCTGGCCAGCAATTGATAGGGCAACGATGTCGACTCTTGTGCGGCATGCGTACTACGTCCCGGATAATTTTCCGGGGTGCGCAGCGTCGGTGCGCGCAGTAAATACACCGCGTCGCGATTCGGCTGACAGGTAAGCGCTGCGAAACCGAACTGTGCCAGATCCTCGCTATTTTCCATGCTGAGCAGCGTGCGCAACGGGATAGCGATTTCATTGCCGGCGCGGTCGACATAGGCCAGCAGATCCAGGTCGGCGATTTGGCCGTGTTGCATGCCGGTGATTTGCGTGGGCCAATGCGTGCTGGCCATGCTGTGGGCGACCAGCAGCGCCAACGCCCAGCCCGGGTTACCCCACAGGTAATTGTCTCGACTTGACACTGTTTCGGTGTAATCCAGCCCCTGGGTATTTTCACGGCTGTAGTTCGCCCGCAATAGCAGCGGGTTGTAGGCGCCGCACAGCCAGCGCGCGCACTCTTTGCTGCGCAATGCATTCCACGCGCTGTAGCGTGCTTGGGCGAGCAGCGTGCCGAGGTAGGGCAGCGGATGAGTTGCATCCGGAACAGCCCCGAAAAAATCCGCGCGTGCTGAAAAGACCACCGACGTTTGCAACGCGTATGCGTCCTGTGCGATGGCGTGCAATACAGCGACATCGTCGCTGGCGGAATCGAATTCAAAATCGATCAGCACCAACCCAAGCGGCGTCGCGTTCAGCGCAGAATTTTCTGCTTCAAACACGCAGGCATGGAAAGTTTCTGCAAGTTCATCACGGGAGGTGTCGATCAGCTCGATCTTGACATCCTGGCGGCTGGCATGGGCAAGCAGTAATTTCACGCCGCGCCAAGTCGCTTCCATGCGTTGGAACTGCGGATGGTGCAGCACGGCGGTGATCTGCCGATCAAGCATGCCGGTGAGGTCGTTGAGTACTTGCGTTAACTCTGGCGGCACGGCGCTCGTCACGCGTTCCGAGCCGATGCTGCGCAGCACCGCGTCAATACCTTGCGTGATCGGTGCGGCGGGCGGGCCAGGCGTCGCGACTAAATCGAGAATGCGGTTGATCGCGGCATTCTCGCGTGTCGGCGCAACTATGACCGGTGCCGGTGTAACCGGAGGCGGCGTCGATGGTCGGGCTGAAAGCGCCGCATGACAGCGCCGTAACGCTGGAATCAACGCGGCGCAACTGTCGTAGGCGGATAAATCTTTGCTGAATTCGGCGACTGAAATTTCGTGTCGCAACACCATCCGCACACGTTCTTTGAACAGGTAAATCGCGGTGAGGTCGGGGATGTGGGCAACCACGCCGGCGGGTGACAGGTCGCTTAAGTCGGTGACGCGAATCGTGACATTGAGTGGGGCACGCACCCCATGAATAAAATTGTCCACCTCCAGATACAAGGTGGCGCCATAGGCTTGCAGAATTTCGTTCAGATTGTCTTTGCTGATATACACCGGCGCATCGCGACAGCGTGTACCGCTGCCGGCGGAAAAGGTCGCCAAGCACGGCCAAACGAAACGCGACGCGCTGCTGCGGCTGCGCTCCGTGAGTATCAATATTTAAACGCATGCCGTGTTGTCCGTTGTCCACGCGGGAAGTTCCTTGTATGGTATGGCCCGATATGCATTTTTTACGTCGAAATCGCGCGTTATGGTATCGGTAAAAATACACGGGTCGACGATTATAAAGCGCGATCACCAATCACACGAGGGAATACTGTATGGCACAACGTAAAGTCTGGCTAAGCTGGGTTGCGCAGGAGTCCACCCAGGCCGACCCGAATGCCAGCATGGCAGCGCTCAAAAAAAACGGTTTGTTGCCGCAGGGCAATCGCTGGGTTGACGACGTGGCCAAGGCGGCGTGGGCGGAGCTGTTGCCGGCGTTGAGCGATGCGCAGCAGAATGACGCCTGGGTGGTTGCGCTGGACCGCGCCAGCTTCGAACGCGAAAGCGTGCGTTACGGCCTTTCGGTATTGGCGGCGACACTGCGTGAGCGCCGTGGTGCAGCGTATCCGTTGGTGGTGCTAGGTATTGACTTTATGCCGGTGCAGGAACAATTGCCGACCTTCTTGCGCGCTGGGCCGATCTACACTGTCGCCGACGGCGGCTGGCCAGCAAAACTGGTTGCGAGTTTTTTCAAGAAGGGCGAGCACGCGTCCCAGGAATTTCGTTTCAGCGCCTACGCCAGCCAATACACCGGTCAGTGGTTTGAAATTGGGTCGAACACCGACACCTGGAGCGGGGTGATGTTCGGCGTGAGCGGCGCCGCAAAAATCACGCATCACGCAGTCGGGCCCAAAGGCGCATTGCCCGAGCGCACTGTGCTTGAATATGCAACCAAGGACATTCAGGCCAAGGTCGGCGACACGCAATTCACGGTGTGGTCGGTACAGAATCAGGTGACGGCTGAACAATCCTATTTCTTGAAAGTGGAAGGTGCGCCCGCCCAGGTGGTGTTTGGCGGGCACCCCGGCGCTGAGAATGCAGAAGTTTACGTCGTCAGCTTGAGCTAAGTGGTAGCGGAGTGAGGTCACTGTGGGGGGTGCTAGTCGATTCGTGTCTGCCATGCAACGGTAATATGTCATCTCGAAGTTCGCACTCACTGCAATTGTGGACTGGTGTTAAAGAACGTAACATACGACTACTTTTTTGCGCATGTACGCGCAAGAAGATACGGCAAAAATAATTATTAGGGGCGACAGTATGAAATTCGTTCTCAAAACTCTGGTGTTGATGTGCGCAGTGCTGGGTGGTAATGCATGGGCAGATCTCGGTGACCAATATGTTTTGGGTAAGCTTGGCATTATGTCTGTAAAAAAAGACGATGCCGATGCACTGGGCTCGCTGGGCGTGTTGTACGGCTATGGGCTAACGCCGGAAATTACCGTTGAGAGCGAGCTCAATCTGGGTTGGTTCGGTGGCAAATATCAGCAAAAAAATGCGCATGGAAATTATCGTATCTGGACGGTAGCAGGCTACGGTGTGTACCGTTATCTTGTCGGAGATACCACTTACCTCAAAGGCAAGTTGGGCGTGCTGTACGAAAACGTGAGGCGCACCGTCGCCGAAAACAGTGATCAGGTTTCGAGGAGTCTTGGTTTCGCCGGCGGCATCGGTGCAGGCACACGCATTGCCGACGCCCTGACGCTTGAAGCCGAGATCACCGGCATCGATAAGGACATTATTTTTTACAGTCTGGGATTGCATTACGCGTTTAAGTAATTAACACCAGCATGCTGCGGTTCAATTAAATGAAATCACCGGATCAATCATCTATACCAGCATCACGTCGCCGCCCTGCGTCATGGACTCAGGCAGCGGTATGGCCGCTGATCTTTGCACTCAGTGCGTGTGGCACCGTACCGATGCCCAAGAAAGTCGAAAGTGCAGCGACGTCTGCATCGACAGCACAAGCTGCCGCTGCCCGGAGCGGGGCAGGCACCAAGACTGACGATTCCAAGAACGCTACGCACCTAAAACCCGAGGTTGAAAAAACCGGTGTCGAAACGCCAAAGCCCGACGTTTTTAGCGCCCGTGAGCACGTGCAAAACGCGGTGACTGCTTTGCAGTACGGGCAAGAAGCAAACGCAAAAATTGATCTCGAAGCGGCGTTACGCCAAGAACCAGAAAGCAAAATGGCGAAGAGTCTGATGACGCAGATTCAAGCCGACCCGATACAGTATTTCGGTGGGGATGAATCTTTCAGCTATACGGTGCAGCCGGGCGATTCGTTGTCGACCATTGCGCGGCGGTTTCTCGACGATCCACTTAAGTTTCATATTCTCGCCAAATTCAGCGGCATTACCGATCCCAGCCATCTGGAGCCCGGACAGGCGATCCGCGTGCCAGGCAAAAAACCGTTGGATGTTCCGGCTCCCCCGCCGCCGCCGGTGGAAGATACGCGCGCGCAACAGGCCAAGCGTTTTTACGATGCGGCGAAATATCAGGATGCCATCGAACTGCTTGAAGGCGGTGGCACCGATAACGGTGAGGGGCGCGATTTGTTGGTGCTGTCGTACATAAAATTTGCCGATGAGTTAGCGCAAAAAGCCAATTTGCTGGAAGCGCAAAATATTTTGGAGAAGGCGGTATCGATTCAGCCGAACAACGACAAACTCAAACGGCAGCTCAAGCAGGTCGAGAAGCAACGTGACGCGGCTAAATTGTACAAAATCGGCACTGATGCAGTTGCGGCGGGAGATGGCGCCAAGGCGTTGGACGCGTTCAACGCCGTGCTCAAGCTCGACCCTACGCATGACGCAGCCAAGAAGCAGATTCTGAATATGAAGTCAGACACTGTGGAGTCGATGCATAAAGATGCCATGACGGAATATCGCAAACAACATTTGGATAAGTCGATTGAACTGTGGGATCGTGTGCTGGTGCTGGATCCCAACCATGAGCTGGCCAAACTCTATCGCGCGCGCGCGATAGAGTTAAAGGGCAAATTGGAAAAGCTGGATAAGAAGTGATTTTGGCCGCTATACTCGTGCGTGCCTGTACGGTTGCGCGATGCTTGCCCTGGCATCCCCACCGGGTCGTCGGTAGAATGCTGCATCAACATGGAACCTTCTCTATACCCAATTCCAGCGCGATGGAATAGCGCATCGGTAGGCTGGCAATATCAAGCCGGTAGGATGTTAGTCGTGTTGTGCGCATTGGCATCCTGCACCACCGTACCCGCCTCGAAAGAAATCAACAATACGTCGCCGATTGCGCCACCGGCAGCATCGTCAAGTCCAAGTGCCCCCGTTGTTGTCAAAGCCGTCATCGAAAGCGCCGATCCCGCCGCGCGCGGGCATCTGCAAAACGCGATGAATGCGTTGCAGGTCGGTCAGGAAGCCACTGCTAAAGCTGAACTTGGCAGTGTGCTGCGACAAGATCCTGAAAACAAGATCGCGCGCAGTCTGCTGGCACAGATTCAAACTGATCCAGCCAAGTATTTTAGTGGGCCGGATTCGTTCAGCTACACGTTGCAGCCGGGCGACACCCTGACAGGTATCGCACAACGGTTTCTGGACGAGCCGCTTAAATTTTATATTCTCGCCCGGTTTAACGGCATTACCGATTTAAGTCGCTTGGTGCCGGGTCGTGTTATTAAGGTGCCCGGTAAAAAACCGGGCGGAAATCCGCTTCCCGTTGCGACGCAGGATGTTCCGCGCAATGCCCCCGTGCGGACTGGGGGAGACGAGTCACGCATGCAGCAAGCACGGCGTTTCTACGATGCTGGAAAATATCAGCAGGCGATTGAGATCTTGGTGGACAGTGGCGCAGGGAACAGTGAGGCGCGTGATTTGCTCGTGCTGTCTTATGGAAAATATGCTGAAGAGCTGACGCAAAGCGAAAACCTGATCGATGCACAGAGCATTCTGGAAAACGCGTTATCAATACAACCTAGTAACGACAAGCTGCGCAAGCAACTGAAACAGGTTCAGAAGCAGCGTGAGATTGAGCGGCTTTACAAAGCGGGAAGTGAGTCCATGGTTGCGGGCGATAACGACAAAGCGCTGGATACCTTTAATGCGCTACTCAAGCTTGAGCCCAAGCATGAGCCCACCAAGCAGCACATCGCCAGCATCAATGCATTCGCCGTGGAATCCATGCACAAAGAGGCGATGGTGGAATATGGAAAACAAAATCTGGATCAGGCTATAGCGCTCTGGGATCGCGTGCTTGCCATCTTACCCAGCCATGCGAATGCGAAGCTGTATCGGGCGCGTGCTGTGGATTTGAAATCGCGGCTGCAAAAGTTTGAGCAGAAGTCGACCGCAGTTAGTGAGTAATGCAGCAGCAAATTTTATTTACTGATTTCGCCTAAGCGCTTCTGCATACGCTGTGCCTCGGCGAGTTTGGCCCGGGCCTTGGTGTGTAGCGGATTGTATTCCAGCGCTTTTTCCAGTGATTCAATCGCCAGCTTCAAATCGTTGCGCAATGCGCGCAAGCCTTTCTCGTAATATTCATCGGCCAGCGTCCTGCGTAGCTCCTGCTCGGCTTTACGGTTGGTGGCGGCATCCTCGGTGCTAAAGCGTTTGGCTTGTTCGACGTTGGCCAAGGCATTATGTAATAACCCCTGCTGGCGTTGTTGGATGGAAAGCTTGGCGTAGGAGTCACTGATTAACTTTTTTGCCTGTAGGTCGCCTGGGTAAGAATTCAGGTATTTTTGAATTTCACGCACCGCACCCGCGTAGTCACCTTCGCGGAACATTAGCGTGCCCAGTTCAAAATAGGAGCGCTCTTGTTCGCCGGTACTCGTGGTTTTGCGATCTTCGGTCACTTTGAGCTTGTCAAGTTTTGCCAATTGAATGCGCCAGACGCGGTCGTATTCAATGCGTCGTAACGCTTCCAGAACGTCAGTGCGGTCGGGATCGAGCGCCAATGCGGCCAGTAACTCGTGGCGTGCGGTGGGGTAGTCGCCTTTATCCAGTGCAGCGTTGCCGGCGCGCTGCCGTTGTGTAGCCAAGCGCTCTATGTGCTCTTCGGTTTGTCTTATGTGCACTTCATAGCGGGTAGCGTCGGGATGGAGAGCGTGTAAGATTTTCCATTGCAGCAATGCGTCCGCATAGTGCCCTTGTTCCGCGTCGCTTAGCGCAAGTTTTTCATGCGCGGCAGTCATGCCCTTGGCGGATTTGGTTGCAAACGGCGTCGCTTCTGCTGACGTGTCGTCATTGTAGTTTGGCTGTAAGGCGCAGGCAGAGAGCCCCAGCGACAGGATGAAAGCCCAGCGCTGCACCCGTGCCGCAATCACTAGCGTAGATCCGTATCTTGAAATGCACCGAGATGCTTCGCGAAGGTGTCTAGATCCTGATCGCCGAACACCATGCTGCGTTGCAGCATGTAAGGATAAGCGAAAGCCGCGTTGCTGCCCGGCTGCACAGTGACCGCCAAGCGATAGTCGCGTTGTTTGAGCTCGTCGATCACGTCTTTGTTGGTGTCGCCATACGGGTAAGCGAAGGTATGGATCGGAATATTTAAATTTTTGGAAATGTCATACAGCGGCACCTGTGTTTCCACCTGAATGCGTTGCTGATAGGTGGCTTCGTCTTCGCCGGGTTGTGCGAAGCCGAGGTTGGAGTGTGTTTTGGAATGCGGTTGAATATCCACCAGCCCCGACGCCACCATTTCCTGCATTTCTTTCCAGCTCAAGCCTTCACGTGCGCCGACATAGTCGGAGTACACAAAGATGGTGGCAGGAAAACCAAGCCGGCGCAGCGTCGGAAATGCGTGTTGGTAAGCCGATTTATAGCCGTCGTCCAGGGTAACAACCACGGCGCGTTTCGGCAGCGTGCGTTTGCCCTGCAAAAATTCAATGAGATCAGTAATACGTATGACGCGGTAATCATGCTGCGCCAGATATTCCATTTGCTGTGTGAAATCATCAGGCGACACCACCATTTTGGATTTGTCCGAGCCAAAACGGTGATAACAAAGAATGGGCACAGTTTGATACCCGCCGGCATAGACACCAACCGGATTGAATGCCCGCAGAGGAATAACGACTTCTTGTCCGGGGGCAAAGCTCTTGACGTTGTTGAAGTCTTCGATCACCCAATATTTTTCGGCGTCGCCCAAATAACGAAGCGCGAGCGTTGCGGGAGTGTCGCCCTTGCCTGCATTGAGCACTACAAAATCGCTGCTGCGATGTAGGTTGGTTTCCGCTGTCGTGGTGCGAGGTGGCAGGGTGGGCGATGTAGCACAAGCGCCAAGCGTCAGCGCACATGCGAGTGCCAGAGTGTTGCGCATGTTAGCCGTGTGCACCGTCAAAGCGACGATAAGATGAAACCGATGGATTTTTTTGCCGAGTGACGCGCAGACCTGCTGTCGTTATTAGGCAGCCGGGAGGTGCAACGGCGCAAGGCGAAAAAAGACGCGGTTTCATATCAGTGCTTTGAGGGTGCGGGGTTTTTAGGTCCGGGTAGGCCGCTCGTCATCGCGTTTTTGCAATGAGTCGGCCATGGAATTGAACGAATTGAAGAGCAGCCCGAACTCATCTTTGCGTTGATGGGTGATGCGATGGTGCAAACGTCCCTGCGCGATATCTTCCAGTGCACCGCGCAGTTGTTTGATCGGAGCGTCGAGTACGTTACCGAAAATATACGCAACCACGGTGACTGCGCTGAGGGTGACCGCCATCAGGATCAGCATCATCATCAGCGTAAGATTGCCCACACGCTTTAATGAATCTTGCGACAGTCCCACATACACACGACCGATTTCCTTGTTTTGGAACAAGATCGGCGTGTCGTATTCAAACACGTCACCGGCGGCATCGGTGTGGAGTGAGTGCACCTTGGTGCCGTCGTTATCCGCGATAATTTCCACAGTGGTGTTTTGTTTCGCCTCCACCGGTTTGCCGAGGTGTTCGGTGCGGTTATCACCGCGCACGATGCCTTTGTGGTCGGCTACTGAAAGATAAATAAAATCCTGGCGAGCGGTGACTTCGTTGACGAATAATTCGATTGCGGTCCATTCTTCGCTAAGTACCGACACGGCGTTTTCGGTGGCGATGAATTTCGCCAGCGACGTACCCTGGTCGATCATCTGCTGGGTCATTGCGGCGTATTGTTTTTTGTACACCACGGTGACGCTGATCACCATGGCGAGCGCCACGATTGTCGCCATGATCGCAGTCCATTTGACGCGCAACGGAATGATGCGCGGTTCGGATTTCGTGCGCACTTCTTCGTCCAGATCCTGTTGCACACGACGCAGCGCATCGGCGAGATCTTTGCCGGTTTGAAAGCGTTTTTCGGGCTGTTTCTTTAACAGCTTATCGACGATTAAGCGCAACGGTGCCGGAATGCTCGGCAAGACTTGGCCGATGGGCGTGGGCTCTTCGGTGGCGATTTGAAACATCAAGGTGGCGATGGTTTCGCCCTTGAACGGTTTTTGATTGGTCAGCAGTTGATACAAAATCACCCCGGTGGAAAATAAATCGGAGCGGCCGTCGACTTTTTGCCCCAGCACTTGCTCGGGCGACATGTATTGCGGCGTACCCAGTACTTCGCCCAATTGGGTTTGTTGGGTGGCGTCGCTGCTGTCGATGTGCGCGATGCCGAAGTCGGTGATTTTGATGACACCATTGGGGTTGACGACGATGTTGCTGGGTTTGATGTCGCGGTGCACGACGCGGTTGTTGTGCGCGTAGTCGAGCGCGGCGGCAAGCTGGATGCCGATGTTCAGCACTTCCGGCACGGTAAAGACTTTGCCTTTTTTCATGACCACGTCGAGCGGCAGCCCTTCCAGCAACTCCATTACGATATAGGGCCGGTTGTTGTCTTCACCGACGTCGAAAATGGTGACGATGTTTGGATACGAAAGATTGCCGGCGGCTTTCGCCTCGCGCAAAAAACGCATGCGATATTCCGGGTCGATGCAGCGTTCGAGGCGCAAGATCTTGATGGCAAGGGTGCGATCAATATTGGGATCGTGCGCTTTGTACACCAGTGCCATCGCACCCTTACCCAATTCTTCGACGACCCGGTAACGTCCAACAGCGCTGAGCTTGTTCATGCGGCCTTCCTGTTTTATTCGCGTGGTTATCCGCGTTGTGGATTATTTTTTAAAGAACGATTTCAGCACATCTTTTACCGACAGCTCTTTGGGTGTTTGCGGTTGCGATGTCGCGCCGTAGGGTGTGGGCGGTGATGGCGTGCGCGGTTGTTCGATGACTTCAGCGAAGCGCCCCTGGCCGAGAAAACGCAACTGCGGCCCGCCGTCGCCGAGCATGATGATGTCGTTGTCTTGTAGCGGCGTGTCGGTGTGGATCGGGCGTCCGTTCAACAGTGTGGCCTGACCCTGGCTGGCATCGCGCAGGTAATATTGGCTATTCTGGAAATACAGCTCCGCATGCGCGGGCAACACGCGTGGATGATTGACCACGAAGTGGCTGCCCGCGTCGCGGCCCAGTGTGACGGCCGGCTGTTTATACGATTTGATGGATGTGCCGAATTGAATGGTGAACGGTGCGCTTTCGCGTCCCATCCCCGGTGGCAAGACCCCCGGGCGCGGTGTAGACGTAGGGCTGGGCGACTGTGCTGGACGTGTTGGGAGTGTGATTGAAGGCTGCATGCGGGGCCGCGCCGCCTGCACCGTGTACAAAAAACTGATTTTCGGCCCGCCGTCGGCAAAGGCGATCACGTCGCCTTGTTTTAAATACGTTTCTTGCGCTGGCTGGCCGTTCACCAAGCAGCCGTTGGGGCTCAAGTTCTTCAGCAGAAAGCGATTGCCCTCGCGCACGATCTCCGCATGGCGGCGTGACACCCGGCGCATTTCTTTGCCGTATACCACGTGGTTGCTCGGATCGCGGCCAATGGTGATGGGGGACGCCGACACTTCGTCGATCTGCCCCTTGCGCGGTCCTTCGATGTGCACAATTTGCACGGTAATTTCGGGAACACTTGGGCCGGAATGGTTTGAAGTCATAACCTGTGTGCCTGTAATTGCGTGATACTGGCGGCGGTAGTGCGCTGCTTATTATTCCAGAATCGTTTGCGCGACAGAAGGTTTACTTGTGCCGATTCCGTAAGTATGGTTCTCCTCTTGCGCTTAACGTATCCTGTCGCTGATTAATTTCTTGAGGTGAAGCTTGGCATGGAGATCGCGGCGGACGGGCTGACTGACATCGGCAACGTGCGAAAAAATAATGAAGATGCGCTGCTAGTGCGGACTGCGTTGCCCTTGTTCGTGGTGGCCGACGGTGTCGGTGGCTCGGCTGCGGGCGAGATTGCCAGCCAGTTGTTCGTCAGCAACTGCGAATATGAATTCGAGGTGATCAAAGGGCACTCCCAGAATCTTGACTTGGTCATCAAGCGCTGTTTTCAAAACGGCAACAAAAAAATCATCGACTATACCGATCAGGCGCCGGAAACGCGTGGCATGGCCTGCACGGCGGAAGTACTGACATTCACCGATAGCGAATATGTGCTGGGCCACGTCGGCGACAGTCGTGCTTACCTGATTCGAGGGGACCGCATCGCGCCCATCACCAAAGATCATTCGTATGTGCAGGAGCAAATCGACCTGGGGCTCATCAAGCCCGAAGAAGCCGAGACGCACGCCTTACGCAACGCGATTTACCGCGCAGTCGGTTTCGAGGCGGAGCTGGATGTCGATATTTTTCGCGGCCGGGTGAAAGACCACGATATTTTTTTGCTGTGCTCAGACGGCTTGTCCGACATGGTCGAGGACGATCAATTGCTCGCCATCGCCAGCGCGCCCGGTGACCTGAGTGCGCGCGTTAAAGCCTTGATTGACGCCGCTAAAGTTGCCGGTGGGCGTGACAATATCACCGCCGTAGTCTGCGAAGTGCGTGTGCCGCCGTCATTGACGCAAAAAATCACCTCGCTGCTGTTGGGCGGCGAAGCAAGTGACGCTAAGCGCTAGCCGGAAAATCCACGGCGCACCGTGCAAGCGCGAAGGTCACCGCACGATCCAGTGCTGCACATCCTGTTCGGTTAAGAATTTTTCCGCCTTCTCTCCCTGCAACATCGCAAACGTGGTGAGCATACCGGCTTCGACACAGGTGCTTGCAGCCACGGTGACGGAGCGCGGCGCAGCGTGCACCGGCCAGCCGGTCTGCGGGTTGAGAATATGTCCGTAACGGATATTATTTTTTAACAGAAAGCGGCGCGCGTCGCCGGAGGTGGCCACGCCGCCACGCGCAAGTTGCAGTTGTGCCAGCGCGTGCTCGCCGGTCGCGTCGGGATCGTCGATGCCGATCCGCCACGGATCGCCGCTTGCGCGCACTCCGGTCACGAATAAATCCCCGCCGAAATTGATCACCATACTTACGTTACTGCACGCCGTAAGCAGTTGCGCCGTTTTGTCCACGGCGTATTCCTTGCCGATACCGCCGAAGTCGATTTCCATGCCCTCGGGCAAGGTGAGATGGGGCGTGTGCCACGTCAGCTTGCTCCAGCCGATGCACGGCAACACTGCCGCGACGTCCTGCGCGGCGGGCACACGATCACTGCCGTCGAACTTCCACACCTTGCGCAACACCCCCGAGGTGATGTCGAACAAGCCCTCGCTTAAGCGATAACACAAGTCGGCATAGTCGAGCAGCTTGGCGGTTTCGTCGTCCACTGCGACCGGCGCGCCATGACTGTGGTGCAGCCGGTGCACGATGTTGTCATCCCGGTAACGGCTGAATTTTTGCTCGATACGGCGCGCTTCGTCGCAGGCCAGGTTGGCAAGGTGCGCAGCCAGTGCGCGCTCGGCGGTATCGACCAATAATTCGCACGGACTGCCCATCGCGAGAAAGCGGGCGAACCAGTAGTCGTCACGGCGTTCGAGGGTGGGGGCGGTCATACCGGAACCAGCGTGTCAGTAACCGGTAGGATGTCGGGAAAAAATTGCGGCGGCAAGAGCTGTCAGGAACGAATTCAGGCGTGTGGCGATCAGATTTGCCGAGCCATCGCCCGAGGGCGGTGCCCCTACACGCGTAAGAACGCCGCCCTCAGCACGCTAGATTTTAGAATTTCATCGAAACATCCGCAGTAATACTCATCGTCTTCAGGTCGGAAAACAGCGCTTCGTTTTTCAGCGCGCCGATAGCGTTTGCCGGATGTGCGTCGCCGCTCTGGCGCATATAGTCAACACCCAGCCCCCAGGAGGTGTCGGAATCCAACTGATGCGCGAAACGCAGGCCCACGGTGTTGGATGTCAGTGCGGCAAGGCGCAAGTCAGCGCTGGCGTTCACCGGAGTCGCGCCCTGGGCGATGGCGTGCGTGAAGAAATTCGCGGCGGTTTGGGTGTAATAGCGGTAGTGCGGTTCCAGGTAAACATGCGCACCCAGTTGCAGCCGGTAGGTCAAATCCACGGTGCTGGATTTGATCTCCCAGTCATCCCGATAGTAGCGATACGACATATGAATTACGTCTTCCGGCAGGTGGTAAACGGTTTTCCAGTAGAGGGTATTGCGAGTGCGCGTGTCGGGGCGTTTTTCATGCAAATATAAATAACCGCCGCCGGGTGACGTCACGGGCGTGCCGGTGCTGCCGTCGACGACGCTGAGGATTTTGTACGGGTCGGTCAGATAGCCGGTGTTCTTGCCGTAAGAATAATTCAATTGCATCAGGGTGCGGCGCGTCAGCACTTGCGTGATGCCGACCAGCAGGTCGTAAGTATTTTTTGCGCGACTGCCGCCGGAACCGCCGCCTTCACCGTCGTCTTCAATTTCCCTTTTCAATTTGTTGGTGGCGATGGCAACGCTGTTGGTCGGTGATAATTCCGTAGTCAAGCCGCCGGTGGGTTTTACATTGTCAAAACTTGCGGCTACGCCGGCGGTGAGCGTCGTGAGTTTGTTGTTCACGTCCCATAACAACGAGGCGCTGGCGCCCATTGAGCTGTAATCGGTTTCACGCGAAAAATTAGCGTTGTATTGCCCGCGTAACGTGCGCGACAACGGTTGGTCCCAGTCGGCACTGACAGCGGCGCGTGCGTCGGTGAATGCGACCAGCGGTAATTTATGCGCGGCTGCGATGTATTTGCTTTCGCCCGAAGGCGAACTGAAGGATTGCGCGGTGCTGGACGGCGCCGCGCCGTTGGGTGTGGAGCCCGACATGGCGTCGTAGACCAATTTGACGGTGACAAACTCACCCTCGCTGATTTCTTTTTTAATCTGCAATACCGGCTCGACGACATTGACGCGATTTTGTTCCGAGTAAAGCAACAGCGCCGTATCGATGTTCCACAGCGATGCGTAATCAAAGTAACCGGCATGTGCGGATTCGATGGACAGCAGGGAGCAGGTGGCGACTGTTAATGATTCGCGAATGCGACGCGGCCCGGTTAGTTGCATCCGCAACCTCCACCGCCGACGCCAGCACCGCCGCTGGCGGCTTCCTTGCTGAAGTAAATATGCTCGGCGATGTATTCATTCACCGGGTGAGGAACCAGTTGCATCTGTTCTTGCGCAAGCAGATCGCGGTCCCAGGGTTGCAACGGTTCCAGCGCACATGCGCCTAAAAAAAATGCCGGCACCCAGGCCAGCAGTCGAACTAATTTCATAGTTACTCCCCTAAAAAGCAGCGTCGTCCATGGACGTTAACGTAGGAGTTACTTATTGGCGAGAAGTTCCTTGATTTTGCCTTCAATCTCTTCTTTGTCCTTATCGCGAAAGCCCAGATGAGTGGTCTGCAATTGACCGCTGCGGTCGATCAGATAACTGCTGGGCATGCCGGTGACTTTATAGGTAGTCGCCGCGCCGCCGCTGGGATCGTAGGCAATGGTGAAATCTGCCGGGGTTTTGGACAGAAACACATCGATGGGCTCGCGTGATTTGTCCAGATTTACCGCCACCACTTCCAGGCCCTGGTCTTTGTATTTTTTGTGCAGTTCGTTCATCCAGGGAAACGATTTGCGGCACGGCGTGCACCACGATGCCCAGAAATCGACATACACGACTTTGCCTTTCAGTTTGCTCAATTCCACCATGCCCTTGGCCGAGGGCAATTTGAAATCGGGCGCGCTTTCGACGGCGAGCACGGGGCTGCTGAGGGTCATTGCTGCACACAGTAGAGCGGCGATGGAAGAGCGTTTCATCATAAACATAAAGATCTCGCTGAAAGGTTTGGTGGAATAGTCCGACAAAGAGCTGAGCAAAGTGATTATCGGGTTGCGAATTTAATTCTTAAAACATCGCATACCATGAGTGTGACTTGTGACGCACTGACAAGGTTCAGCGGCGTTGCGGTAGTGACGACTAATAGGCATAGGAGAGCAGTGATGTTAATCCGCGTACGCAAGGCAAGTGAAGTAAAACCCTCTGAAATCACCGCGCGGCGCGTGTACGAAGCGCGGCGCAATTTTTTAAAAATCGCAACCGGCGCGGCGTTGAGCGCGGCGGGTGTTTCGCTGTTTGGCGTGCCCGCTGCGCACGCCGGAACAAAATTGAGCAACCTTGGCAAGAGCCGCTACTCGACCACGGAGCCGGTGAACTCGTTGCAGGACATCACCTCGTACAATAATTTTTACGAGTTTGGCGTTGAGAAAGAAGAGCCGGCGCAGATGGCAAAAAATTTCGTCACCACGCCGTGGAGTATTGCCGTGGAAGGTGAGGTGGCCAAACCGGCCGTGTATCAACTTGAAGATTTCATCAAGCCGCATGCATTGGAAGAACGTATCTATCGTTTACGTTGTGTTGAAGCGTGGTCGATGGTGATTCCTTGGGTGGGTATTCCGCTTGCCGACATCATCAAACGTTTGCAGCCCACCTCGAAAGCGAAATATGTCGAGTTCGTTACCTTGCACGATCCCGCGCGCATGCCTGGCCAGAAGCGTTCAGTGTTGCCGTGGCCGTATCGCGAAGGGCTGCGCATGGATGAAGCCATGCATCCGCTGGCGATTTTAGCGGTGGGGCTGTACGGCGAAGTATTGCCGAATCAAAACGGCGCGCCGATCCGCTTGGTGGTGCCATGGAAATACGGATTTAAAAATATCAAGTCGATCGTAAAGCTGCGCTTCGTGGAACAACAACCCGCGACCACCTGGGCGGTGCAAGGTCCACGCGAATATGGTTTTTTTGCCAATGTTAATCCGGACGTCGATCACCCGCGCTGGACGCAGTCGAAGGAGCGCCGCATCGGCGAATTCCTGAAACGCAAAACGCTGAAGTTTAACGGCTACGAGGAAGAAGTAGCGTCGTTGTATGCGGGCATGGATCTGGCGAAATTTTACTAACGAGATGACTATGGCGATTAAATTTGACGTAGCGCGTTATGGCAAACCGGTGCTATTTATTGTCTGCTTGCTGCCGCTGCTGTGGCTGGCGTACAAAGCATTTTTCATGGGGCTGGGTGCCAATCCCATCGAGAAAATTTCGCGCTACACCGGCGATTGGACCTTGCGGTTGTTGTTGATCACGCTGGCGGTCACGCCACTGCGGATTTTAGCGGGGGTGTCGCTGGTGAAGTATCGTCGCATGCTGGGGTTATTTACGTTTTTCTACGTGTGCCTGCATTTCTTCAACTGGCTGGTGATCGATAATTTTTTCGATGTCGATTCGATGCTCAAAGATGTGATCAAGCACCCCTATGTCACAGTCGGATTCGCCGCGTTTGTGTTGTTGATTCCGCTGGCGGTGACTTCGACTAACGCGATGATCAAGCGCCTGGGTAAAAACTGGAAACGCCTGCATCAAGCGGTCTACGCCATCGCGCTGCTGGGTGTGGTGCACTACCTGTGGTTGGTGAAAGCAGACAACCGTGAGCCGCTGATTTACGTCGCCATTCTGGTCGCGTTGTTGGGGGTGCGGGTGTGGGATCAAACGCGTCGCAAGGTGGCGCTGCGCAGTGCGCGTGCGGTGGCGACCTAGTTCATATTCAAAGTGATAGCGGTGTCATACCATGTCGCAACTCTCGACGAGTCCCCGACATGGCCACTGAAATCGAACGTAAGTTTCTGGTACTGAACGACACTTGGCGCGCTCGCGCGGCGCCGGGTGTGCGTTATCGCCAAGGGTATATTTCCGGTTCAAAAAACGCTTCGGTGCGGGTGCGCATCGAAGGCGAAGTCGCGCGTCTCAACATAAAAAGCGCCACGTTGGATATCACGCGGCGCGAATATGAATACACCATTCCGGTGCATGACGCCGACGAAATGCTCAAGCATCTATGCGACATGCCGTTGATTGACAAGCGGCGTTACCACGTGCGCCACGGCGAGCACGTGTGGGAGATCGACGTGTTCGAAGGTGACAACGCCGGCTTGGTGGTGGCAGAAATTGAGCTGAGCCGCGTCGACGAGCAGTTCGCACGGCCGGATTGGATTGGTCAGGAAGTCTCGCACGACGCACGCTACTACAATGTGTGTCTGGCACAACATCCGTTCAAGCACTGGAAGGAAAACCTGCATGGGTAGACGGAACAGGGCAAACTTTAACAATGCACGTTGAGCCGCCTGCTGCGCGCACTCCCTTGGCCATCCTGCGCACCATCTTCAGTGCGCGCATGCTGGTTGCGCTGGTGATGGGATTTTCCAGCGGCCTGCCGTTGCTGCTTACCGGCACCTTGTTGCAAGCATGGATGAAGCAAGACGGCGTCAATCTCAGCGTCATCGGCCTGTTCGCACTGGTGGGATTACCGTATACGCTGAAGTTTCTGTGGGCCCCGGTGGTGGATCGCTTCACGCCGCCGCTGTTCGGCCGGCGGCGCGGCTGGATGTTGGTCACGCAGATCGGTTTGATCATCGCCCTGATCGGGCTCAGCTTGTCGACACCTGCCGCCAATCCGTGGTTGCTGGCCATGATCGCCATGTGCGTGACGTTTTTTTCCGCGTCACAAGACATCGTGATCGACGCGTATCGGCGTGAAGCGCTTGCTGATCATGAGTTGGGTTTGGGCTCGGCGATGTACGTCAACGGTTATCGCATCGGCATGTTGTTCGCAAGCGGCGGCGGTCTCATTCTTGCCGATTTGATGCCATTTTCCGCCGTGTTTCAGCTCATGGCGGTGATGATGCTGGCGGGTGTGATCACGGCGTTGTTTGCGCGCGAACCCGACGTGGTTGCCGGCACGCCGCGTACCATCAAAGCTGCCGTCATCGAACCGTTCTTGGAATTTTTTCACCGCGACGGTGCATTGTTGTTTCTGGCGTTCATCCTGCTCTACAAGCTGGGCGAAGCGATGGCGACGTCCATTACCACGCCGTTCTACCTCGACCTGGGGTTTTCAAAAACCGAAATCGGTGTGGTGGTGAAGTTGTTCGGCTTCTGGGCCGCCATCGCCGGCGGCACGTTGGGTGGAATTTTAATTCTGCGCTGGGGCACGAACCGCGCATTGTGGATTTTCGGCTTTCTGCAGATGATCGCCACCTTGGGATTCATGGTGCTCGCCCACATCGGGCACGATGTCTCTACGCTGGCTGCCGTCATTACCATTGAAAATCTGGCCGCTGGCATGGGTACCTCCGCATTTGTCGGCTTCATGGGCGCGTTGGCCGATAAACGCTTCACCGCCACACAATATGCATTACTCACCAGCTTGATGGGTGTGCCGCGCGTCATTATTTCCGCGCCGACCGGATGGATGGCGGAGATGCTGGGCTGGTCGGGATTTTTCATCGCCTGCACGTTCATCGCGGTGCCGGGTCTGCTGGTTCTGAATCGTTTCGCACCGTGGCGCAGCGTGCTGCAAAGAACCGCGCATGAATAAGCAGCAGCTTTGGATCAAAGTGTCAATACCCGCTCAGCGCCTCGACCTGTTCGATGGCGACACCTGCGTCAAATCATATGCGGTCGCCACCGCGAAAAACGGCCCCGGAGAGCTCAACGGCAGCGAGTGCACGCCGCGCGGCTGGCACCTGATCCGCGCCAAAGTCGGTGCCGGCGCGCAACCTAACACGGTGTTCGTGAAGCGTCGCCCCAGCGGCGAAATTTTCACCGCCGGCTTTCGCGAACAATTTCCCAAGCGCGACTGGATCCTCACCCGCATCCTTTGGCTCAGCGGTGTGGAACCCGGCAAGAACCGTTTGGGAAAAGTCGATACCATGCGCCGCTATATCTACATTCATGGTTGTCCCGATGCAGATCCGATGGGTATCCCCAGCTCCCACGGTTGCGTGAAAATGCGCAACGCAGACGTCATCGATTTGTTCGAGCGTGTGCCTGCCGGCACACCGGTGCTGATCGAAGCCTAGGAGTTATTCCATTTCCAATTTAAAACCAGACTAGGCGCCGCGCCGCAGACAATGCAGTTGCACGGCAAAGCGGGGCAACAGTATCGTTTTAAATCGGAAATGGAATTATCCCAACGGCTCAAACAACGCACTGAGATCAGCGGCCGTCAATTGCGGGCCGCTCTTGGCTTCCGGGTCGAACAAGCTGTCGGCCAAGTCCTTTTTGCGAGTTTGCATGGCCATGATTTTTTCTTCCACGGTGCCCAGGGTTATCAATTTGTAGACGAACACGGGCTTGTCTTGCCCGATACGGTGGGCGCGGTCGGTGGCTTGATTTTCGACGGCAGGGTTCCACCACGGGTCGTAGTGGATCACAGTGTCGGCGGCGGTCAGGTTCAGGCCGGTGCCGCCGGCTTTGAGACTGATCAAAAACAACGGCACGGCGCCGTTTTGAAAACGCTGGATCGGCGTGGCGCGGTCGGTGGTGTCGCCGGTGAGCAGCACGTAGTCGAGGTCGACTTTACGCAGCTCGGCTTCAATCAACGCGAGCATGCTGGTGAACTGGGAAAACAGCAGCACGCGCCGGCCTTCTTCGATCAACTCCGGCAGCATGTCCATCAGTGTTTCGAGCTTGGCTGACTGCGTGACAGACTTAGCGGTATCGAGTTTGAGCAGGCGCGGATCGCAGCAGGCTTGGCGCAGTTTCAGCAGCGCGTCGAGGATCACGATGTGGCTGCGCGCCATGCCTTTTTGATTGATTTCGCGCTGCACTTTCTCGTGCATCGCCAAGCGGATGCTTTCGTATAAATCGCGTTGACCGCCGGCCAGTTCCACGTTGCGCAGGATCTCGGTTTTGGGCGGCAGTTCCTTGGCGACTTCCGCCTTGGTGCGGCGCAGCAGGAACGGTGCAATGCGCCGTGTCAAGCTTAGGCTCCGCTCTTTGTCGCCATGTTTTTCGATGGGGGTGCGGAACAGGTTGCGGAATTGGCGTTCGTCGCCCAGCAAGCCGGGCATCAAGAAGTCCAACAACGACCATAATTCACCCAGATGATTTTCCATCGGCGTGCCGGTCAAGCACAGGCGCTGGCGCGCACGCAACTGGCGCACCAACTGACTGGCTTTGGCTTTCGGATTCTTGATCACCTGGGCTTCGTCGAGGATCAGCAAGTGATATTCCTGTTGGCTTAATTCGGCAAAGTCGCGCGGCAGCAGCGGATAAGTGGTGAGAATCAAGTCGTAGTCGGCGAGCTTGTCGAATTGCTGCTTGCGTTCCAGGCCGTGCGATACCAGCACGCGCAGCGACGGCGCAAACCGTTCCGCCTCCATGCGCCAGTTGACCATCAAGCTGGTCGGCGCGATCACCAGGCTGGGGCGGTCCATGCGGCCGCTGTTTTTTTCGACTAATAAATGCGCGAGCGCCTGCACGGTTTTGCCCAAGCCCATGTCGTCGGCGAGAATGCCGCCCAGCTCGTATGCGCGCAAAAATTGCAGCCAGTTCAAACCCTGCTGCTGGTAGCTGCGCAGTTCTGTGTGCAAGCCGGTCGGCGACGGCACCGCCGCGATGCCATCGAAGTCGCGCAGCTTGCGCCCGAGTTCGCGCAGGTGCTCGCCGCCGGACCAGGCGATGCGCGTGCCCAAGCTGTTTTCCAGTTCGCTTAGTTGTGCGGCGCGAATTTTCGGCAAGCGTGCGCGCTGTGCGTCGTGTTGGTCGGTGTCGTAGAGTTCCACCAGCGTGCTCAAAATCGAGCGCAGTCGTTCGACCGGCACCGACAACACGCGGCCGTCGCCCAAATTCACCGCGATGGAGCGATTGCGGACCTCGTCAAGCCGCTGCGCGCTGAATTCACGGGGCATGTTGCGCACCATGTTGACCAGCACCGGCAACAAGCTGACGCGGGCGCCATCGACGGTGATGCCAAGCTCGACATCAAACCAGTCGTTGCCGCTGTCTTCGGTGATGTCGGCGTACCAGTCGCCGACGTTTTCCGCGCGCCGGTAAGTAAAGCCGGGATCGATATCGATGCGCCAACCCGCCGCGCGCAATTCATCCACGCCGTGCAGCGCAAAATTGGTCAGCCGCTCGATGCGGTCTTGTCCGTGAATGGTCAAGTCGAAGCGGTGTTCGTCGGGGACTTCGTAGCCGTCGCCCGCTTCCACCGGCTCGAAGTACCAAGTGGAGATTTTTTCCAGCGCTTCGTGTTCGGTTTTGATGTCGCGCGGAATATGCACGATGCGGCCGTTGTCCATGCGCGTGAGCACGGTGCGCGCGTCGCCGACGCCGGTCGTGATGCCGTCGTAGTCGAACGACAGCCGCGCCAGTTCGAGATCGACGCTGTCGGCATTGAACTGCCAGCGCTGGTAGCGCCCGACGGACAGCGCGGCGGTGAACAGGCGCAGGCAGGGTACGGCCTTGACAATAACGCGTTCGATGCGCTCGACACTGCGCGGCAACGGCACGGCCACCTGTGCTTCCAGGGCTTTGAGCGTGTCGCGCGCAAGTTGCGCATGTTCAGGGCGCAACGCGGGTGCGGTGATGAGGGCGGCGGCCACGAGGTCCGGCAGGCCGGTCTGCAGGGGGCCGCAGCAGCGGCTGGTTAAGTCCACATACCAGGGAGCTTCGAACGCGAGTACCGCATCGATATATTCGCCCACGCAGCGCAAATGCTGCGCGCCGTCGCTGCCCATGCTCCATTCAAAGTGCGCCGCGCGCGCTGCGCCCAGCGTGAGTGGGGCGGTGTCGCCGCTTTCCCAATGGCAGCGTCCGGTGGCGATGATTTCTTGCAGCAGGCGCGCACCTTCGGCACCGGCGAGGATCGGGCTTTGCATCGCCATCGGGTTGATGGCGCCCAGCGAAATCAGCGCAGCGCGATCCGCTTGACTGACAAAGCGCGACGCAAGCTGGCCATTGAAACGCTGCTCTTTCCCGAAGGTGCCGTTCTTAAGGCGTCGAACAACGATATTATTGACCATTAAGTTCGGCGGCGACGAACCGGTGTCGAGCGTCAGAATGTAAAGCAGACGTTCGGCAATCTCGACCGGCGCTGCCGGCGCGGTTGCAGGCGCAAGCGCGCCGGCAACGCGACGCAACCAGTCGCGCAGCGCCGGGTCAACCGGTGCCGGGGCCGGGGCGACATCGGTAAATTCAAACGGCGCCGGCGAGGTGTCGTGTTCCAGTGCGTGCAGTAATACCGCCGCGACATGTTTGCAGTTCGTGTGCATCGGGCAGGTGCAGGTGCCGAGGATCTGCGGGCGACTGCGCGAGGCGCCCGGTGAAATCTGCACCATCACGCGGTACGGAGCGCGTTCACTGCCGCGCACCGCGCCCGACAAGGTGTTACCGCCGGGTGCCATCATCACATTGAGCACGCGTCCGGCACGTTGATAGGCCACGCCGCGTTCGAACGAGGCGGGATAAATGGCACGTCTGACATCTTGCAGAGTGTAGGGATGCATGAAAAAGTTTGCGCTTGGACCGACAAAGTCAAAGCGGAATTATAAAGCAAAGGCGAGGTGCGATGTGGGTTCGTTTCAGAAGTGTTGCTGTGATGCAGAAAAATAGATCTGCGCGTGCGGACAATTTTTCGTGCTCAGAATTTTGAAACCATATTGAACAACACGCGCTGTTGAGCGCGCGCATCGTTGAACGAGGTCGCGTCGACTTGCTCAAGCTCGATACCTAGGCGCAGCGGGTCAACAGCATAGACGGCACCTACGCCGAGCATGCGGCTATTGCCTGCGCGGGAGGCGTCCAGGGCGTTGGTGGTGCGGTTGTAATTAATATCCAGTTCCCACAGGTAGATGCCGACGCGGCTGTAAAGTCGCATTTGTTCACCCAGCGCGGTTGAAAAATCCATGGCCAGTTTCAGGTTGATGCGACCACCAACGTTGTCGTACTGGCGCTGCGCGAATTTTGATTCGCCCAGGTTAACGTACGCGGCTTCGGTGCCGAAGTGCTTGGCCCAGGCGATCCCCAGCGCGTTGCGATCAGCCGAATACTGGGTAAAGCGTTCCAGGCTCAGGGCGGAGGTCCAGATTTCGAAGGCGCTGTGGTCAACAGGGGACGAGCTCGCTGGATCGGCATGGGTGGGCATCGAAAACAGCGCTACCACCCCGATGAGCCTAGCCCACGTGTAGCAACCGACACGCGCAGCCCGGCTCCTTATCGGTGGGTATGGCGGAGCAGTGGAAGCGATACCGGGCATGGCATTTCTCCAAGACTGCACCGATAAAACACTGTGGGAAGTGTGTCCTGAAGCGAGGTGTTAAACGATTCGGAATTTTACGGATAGCGCATGTTTTGGGCTGTTGTATGCCAGTGCGGCACAGTCCAAGTGCCCATGCTATTCTGTTGTCCGCCGATTGCTTTGTGCGATATCTTCGGCTATCCGTACGCAGGTTTGCCGGGTCGGTCCGGGCAGTACTGCCAATGCAACGGAATGCTTCGTATCACTACTTTGTTTATGGAGGGAGTATGCAAAAGAAAATCATATTCTTGCTATTCGTAATGACCAGTTTGTTCTCAAGCATGACATTTTGCGCCGAATCCGAGCAGCAATTTCCCGGTCGCGAGTTGTATCGAGAAGTCCCAACCTACTCGCTCGACGAGTTGTATAAAAATCTCGACTCTATCGTGGTCATTGATGCGCGTTCGCAATACGAGTTCGACACGCTGCATATCAAGGGCGCAATCAATATGCCGGTGTCCGACAAGGACTTCGATTTTAAATTACAAGCGGTGCACGCCAAGGCCAATAAACCTATCGTTTTCTATTGCAACGGTGTGACCTGCCATAAATCGTATCAAGCCGTACGACGCGCGATTTTTCTAAAGTTAGACAATACCTATGCATACGACGCCGGTATTTTTGCGTGGGCCAAAGCGCATCCGGAAAAATCCGTGTTGCTCGGTAACAGTCCGATCCGTCATTCCGACATCATCGACAAAGAGGCCTTCAACGCGCACTTGCTATCGCCCAAAGAATTCGGCAACCAAGTGGTGAACAGCAGTCTTGTTCTGGACGTGCGTGATCGCTTTCAACGTGAAGGCATCGGATTTTTTCCCGGCATCGAGCGGCGCGTCTCGCTGGATCAAGGCGACAAAATCGACAAGAATCTGAAGCTGGTAAAAAACGACAAGCGCCCATTGTTGATTTATGACGAAGCCGGCAGCCAGGTGCAATGGTTGCAATACCGGCTGGTTCAAGCCGGCGTGACCAACTACTACTTCATGAAGGGCGGCGCCAAGGCTTATTACGAGATGCTGGATGAAAATAATAAAGTGAAGAAGGCGCGCTGAAATCATCTGCATGCCGTTGTCGCGGTTCGCCTCAATGTAAGTGTCAATACTTGGCGTGGCAATTTTGCCGTCGCGCCGTTAATCAGCGTGCGCCTCAAGCTCGTTTGAGTTGTTCCGATAGTGATGGATATCTTTCATAGGTAAACGGAAAGCGAGGCCCGCTTTAATTTTCCGCATAGCAATGTGCGCGGCGCTGTGGCATTTTTGTCGGGTCAACGTTTAACCTACTCCGGAGCATGTCATGCATATCAAATCACAACGGTACTCGCTAAGCATCGTCTTACTGTCCCTGACGTTCTCAGTAGCGGCGGTTCCTCTAGCAATGGCTGATTCGTTACCCGCCGGGCTGCAAACTAAAATTGATACTTACAAGAAGAAGCTGGTGGAGTGGGCGGCAAACCCCATGTTTGTCGCAGCGGTGAAAGAGTCGAATGCCAAGGGCGGGCTGGTTCCGGGCATGAGCAATGCGAAGTGGGAAGAACTTGCAGAAAACGACCCGGTAGTGCTTGGTTTTCAAAACAGCGAAGCCGGCAAGGCAGTAACGCAACTGGGCCAGGACAAAGGCATCAGCAAGCTTTATTTGCGTGATGAGAAGGCCAATCTGGTGGCCAGCAGCAACAAGCCGCTGCTGTTCAACAACGCCAGCAGACCGTGGATCGCCAACCCGCTGAAGGAAGGCAAGCCCTGGTCTGCGGCGGAAGTCAAACCCGATCCGGCCACCCAGGTTAAAGGTGTGCATCTTTCGGTGCCAGTGCTTGACGGTGGTAAAACCATCGGTGTATTGCATACCAGCGTGGTTGCGGAATGAGATGGTTAGCGGCCGTGTGGCCCAGCGGTCACGCGGCCGGGTGTTGCAGTTGCATGAAGTTGTGCAGGTGAGTTAACGATGATGCAGATGATTGGCCAGATGAAAGTCGGCACCCGTCTGGTGGTGGGCTTCGCATTGCTGTTATTTTTTTCCGCCGCGCTCATCGTCATCGGACTCAATCGCATGGCCTTGATCCAAGGTAATTTTGAAACCGTGGTGGATTCCGAGTTCGCAAAAATTGCCCTGGTCAACAAAATGCGCGATGCGGTGCGTTTTCAAATGGTGGCGTTGCGGGATGTCGTGATGCAAGAGGAGCTGTCATTCAAGAAAAAAGAACTCAAGTTGATGAAAGAGGCGCGCAAGGATTATCAGTCCGCCGCCGAGCAACTCGCGCCCATGGTGGCCAATAGCAAAATCGACACGCTATTCACTGCGCTACGCGTCATCGAAGAAAAAGTTAAAGAGGCCAACGCTGCGGTCATCGAATTTTCATTAAACGATCAGCACAAAGAAGCCGGCGAGGCGGTGCGTGAGAAAGCGCGCCCGGAACAACTGAAGCTGATCGCGCAGCTTGATGAGTTGCTCAAACGTCTGGACGGCGATGCCAAAGCGACAGCGGACGAAGCCGCGCAGGTGTATAAAACTGCCGCGTCGGCCATGGTCGCTATCGGTATCGTGGCGATTGCGTTGGGCGTGATCATTGCGCTGGCCATTACCCGCAGCATCGTCGCGCCGCTCAACTTCGCGGTCGGTGTTGCCAAACGCATTGCGGCAGGCGATTTGTCCAGCCGGATCGAAGTCAACGGCAGCGACGAAACGGCGGATCTGATGACTGCGTTGCGCGACATGAACGCGGGCCTGGGGCGTATTATCAGCAGCGTGCAACAGGCGTCGAGCAGCGTCGCCCGGTTGGGTGATGATTTGTCGCACTCCACCGGACAAGTAACGCAGCGTGCCACGTTGCAGTCCGAGCGCGTCGTTGCGGTGAGTGCCGCCATGGAAGAAATGAGCGTCGCGGTTACGCAGATTTCACGCGGGGCCAACGGCGTGTTGGAGGCATCAACCCAGACGCAAAGCATCGTGCGAGAAAATGATCAGAACATGGAGCGCAGCGTTGCAGTGACACAGCGCATCATGGATACCGTTGAATCTTCCGGCGCGGCCATCAGTGAACTCAGTAGTGCAATCCAGAAAATTACCGAAGTCACGCAAGTGATCAAGAGCATCGCCGATCAAACCAACTTGCTGGCCTTGAATGCCGCCATCGAAGCGGCGCGTGCCGGCGAACAAGGTCGCGGCTTTGCGGTGGTGGCCGACGAGGTGCGTGTGCTGGCGCAACGCAGCGCATCGAGCACGGCGGACATCGCCAACATGATCGGCGCGGTGAAGCAAAAAGCCACCGATGTTGTGCAGACCATGGAGCGGGTAAAAGTCGAAGTGAAGGAGGGCGCACAAGCCACCGCTACCGTCAGCCAATCGCTGCAGCGCATTGTGGAGTCGGCCTTGCGCGTCACCGAGCTTGCGCACCAGATCGCCAACGCCACGCGTGAACAAGCCGGCGCCACCGACGAGACCGCGAAGAACATGGAAATAATTTCGCAGCTCACCGAACAGAATACCGAAAACATCCACGTCGTGGAAAAGACCGCAGGCGATCTTACCCACACTGCGCACGAATTAGCCGGCTTGGTGGCGCAATTCAAAGTGGCGCATTAGTAGTTTCCTTTACTACATCCTGCTTAAGGGTTGCTTGCCGGCGATGCCCGCATCGCAACAACATTTGTTAGCATGTTGGCACCTGCTCTGCCGCTGTAACGTTACAATCCGCACTGGCGTGTTTTGGTAATGCCGCAGCCTGATCTCGTTTTTCAATCTTATCAAAGCGAAGCGATGAGTCTAATTTTTCTGTGTTTCACGGCTATGTTGTTGCTGGTGAATTTGGCCGGACTGGCGCTGTTATTGCGCCCATGGGTGCCGCATTACGCGCTCGCCAAGGTGGCGGGGGTGGTCAGTTTTTGTTTGCTGTTGTTTTTTATAGAACACTTTGTTGGCTTGGGGCGGTTGACTTGGCTGTGGCCGATCAGCACAGCGGTGTCGCTGGCCGCCCTCTATCATTGGCGGGATGAGCTGCGCGCCGGTCTCTGGCGGCAAGAGCCGGTGTTTGTCGTAGCATTTTTCGCGGCATTGTTTTGGAAGTATTCCTTCCCCGACATCGACGCGCATGCCGAGCAGTTAACCGATTTGGCATTCATCGCCAGCTATCTTTCCGGCGTCACCCTGCCGCCGCCGGATTACTGGCTGCCGGATCACCGTCTCGATTTTTATTATTCATTTCAGCAATACGGCGCGGCCTTGCTCGGGCGCATTCTGGGCTTGGCGCCCGGCTACGCGATGAATCTGGCGTCGGTGCTGCTATCGGCGATGCTCGCGAGTCTGGCCTGGAGCGTGGTGAGTCTTTATTGCACGCCGCGCTGGCCGCGTGTGGTGCTGGTATACGCCATCATGTTGGGCGGCACCGGAATCGCGCCGCTGACGCATTTTATTTTTGATCAAAACAAGCCCGCTTCGGGTCCGGCATTTACCGCAATTTCGAATATGTGGGCGAACGTGCGCTTCGCCGGCATGTACGACAACGACCTCGCTGATCGTCCCTTGAGCCACGCATTGTTTCCCAAACGCACTACGGACGCCGCCGCGAACCCGGAACCCGACACGCGCGATCTGCCGCTAGAAACGCTCAGCTATCTGATGCTTCAAGGGGAATACCACGCCCCGCAGGGTGGATTACTGTTGCTGTTTCTGGCGCTGACGTGTCTTGCCCTGCTTGAAGCGCCAAAGCGAGACAAATCAGAAGCCGGGCGCGTTTCAGCGCCGGTGTTACAGGCATTGCTCGCCGCGACGGTGCCGTTGACCTTGATCACCAACGCCTGGGTGTTCCCATTGCAGTTGGTTTTGTTCGCCGCGTGGATCGTTTATCGTTACGCCTACAAAACTCCGCCCGATTGGCCGGCAATGCTGCTGGGTGGCATCGGCGCGCTGGTGTTGAGCTATCCGTTTATCAGCCAGTTCGCCATGCACGCGCTGTCCATGCCGATCAAGTGGGTCACACCGCCCGATCACACGCCGCTGAATCGCTTCATCGGCATTCACTGGCCGGCGCTGGCGCTGTTGGTGCTGGCGGTATTTCAGTGGCGCCGTCAGCGGCTCGCGGTCTTGCTGAGCGCGTTGTTCGTGGTCTTGTTGGTGTGCAGCGAATTGTTCTATGCCGACGACAGCATGGCGGACAAATTCAATCGCTTTAACTCGACGCTCAAATGGTGGTCGTGGATTTATCCGGGCATCTTGCTCGGGTTGGGGTCGATCTTGCTGGGTGCCGGACGCTGGTCGCGCGCGGCCAGCGTGGTTGTGTTGTTGCTGGTGTCGACGATGAGTATCGACATGGCGGCCTATTGGTATTACAGCGACAAAACTGCGCTGGGAAAATTTTCCGGACATCACTGGCTGAGCAAGGAGCAGGTCGGCAAGCAGATGCTCGACTGGTTGCAGGTGGCGCCCGACGGCGTGGTGCTGGAAGGCTTGGAGGACGGCGGCGCCTATATGCCCAGCTCAGCGCTGTCGTTGTTTGCCGGCAAGCCGGTGGTTATCGGCTGGCCCACCCATGAGGCGCAATGGCGTGGCGGCCCGACCTTTATTACCAGTGTTGCGGAACAGGCGCGCGCGTTCTATCACGGTAATCTGCCGAACGCCCCGACGTGGCTGGCGATGAACCAAGTGCGTTACATCGTGTGGACACGCCGCGATGAAACGCGCGATGCGACGGCGCGCCGCCGCATTTACGAACAGATCAGCGGCGCGTACCGTTGGAAACCGTTCTGGGTGAACGGCGAAGATGAACTGGGAATTTGGGTTCGTAAAGACTGACATGCTGTAAGCGCTCACTGAAACCATGCGCGGTAGTTGGTCCAGGAAACATCGACGATGAATTACATTTACATGGCGTTTTCGCTGGCGTTGCTGCTGTTAAACCTCGCAGGCTTGACATTAATTGCCCGGCGCTGGGTGCCGCCGTTCGCGCTGGCGCGCTCGGTCGGAATTTTTGTATTGTGCTTGGTATTATTTTTTATCGAACACTTTATCGGCTTGGGTCAGTTGACCTGGGTCTGGCCGATCAGCAGCGTGGTCTCGGCGGTCATCATTTACCAGCAGCGCGCCACGCTTGCCACCGCCGGCTTTTGGTGGGCGGAAGGCGTGTTCTACGCGGCGTTTTTTTACGTGTTCGCATGGCGCTTCGCGTTTCCGACCATCTACCCGTCGTCCGAGATGGTGACGGATCTTTACTTTATCGCCAATTATTCCGAGGGCAGTACGCTGCCGCCGCTGGATCACTGGTATCCGCCGCACGTGTTTAATATTTATTACGCGTTCCAGCATTACGCGGCGGCGCTAATGGGACGGATATTCGGCTTCGATCCCGGCACCACCTACAACCTCGCCTTCACTTTATTGATGGCGCTGCCGGCGACGTTGGCCTGGGAGTTTGCCGGTCATTATGTGCAGAACAGAGCAGCGAAACTACTGCTGCTGGTGGCCTTGGTCAGCGGCGGTACCGGGATTTCGCCGCTGGCGCACTTGCTGGTGCAAGGCGTAAAGGACAACCCGTCGGCCGAGGCGCTCGACGCTGACGCCCGCAACATGATGGTCATGAGTCAGCGTTTCATCGGCGTGCTGGATAAAAATATCACCACCCCGCTTGGGCATGCCTTGTTCCCGCCGCTTGCGGATGAGCAAAAACCGACGCCGGATTTCGAGCCGCGCGAACTGCAAATGGAAAGCTATGGCTACCAGATTTTTCTGGGCGATTATCATCCGCCGCTGGGCAGCTATTTCTTGCTGGTGTTGGCGCTCGCCTTGATCGCCGCCATTGAGGCGCACAGCGTGGGTCGGCTCGGCCAAGCGCTGCTTGCCGCCACCGTGCCGGTGGTGTTGGTGACCAATGCCTGGGTGTTTCCGCTGCAAGCAAGCTTACTGCTGGGTTGGATCATCTATCGCTATTGGTTGAAAAATCCGCCCGACTGGTTGTGGTTGCTGGGCGGTGGGCTGTTGGCGCTGGCCTTGCTCTATCCGTTTCTCAGTGGCTTCGCGGTGAATGCGCCCGGCGCACCGATCCGCCTCACGCTCGCCACCGACCACACGCCGCTGTCACGTTTCATCGGCCAGCATTGGCCGCTGCTGCTACTGATCGGGCTGGGCTTATTCGAACCGCGCACACGCAAACTCACGGCGGCGCTGGCGCTCACCTTCGGCCTGTTGTTGCTGCTGTCCGAAATTGTCTACGTTGATGACCCGACCGGCGGCAAGTACGAGCGCGCCAACACCACCATGAAGTGGTGGGGCTGGATCTGGTGCGGCGGAATCCTGAGCTTGGGCGCTTTGTGCCTGGGCAGCACGCTCCGTGGCGTGCGCTGGGCGGCCAGCGCTGCGCTGCTGCTGGTCAGCGTGTATGCCTATGACGTCGGCCGCTATTTTGTGGTCGGCGGAAAGGGCGACCTGGGGCAGCTCTCCGGTCATCATTGGATGACACAAGAACCCACCATCAAGGCGCAGATCGAATACCTCAAAGGCGCGCCCTATGGCATCGTGCTCGAAAACGAGTATGGCAACGCTTACACCAACACCAGCCTGTACGCGTTATTCACCGGCAAACCGGTGCTGCTGGGCTGGCCGATCCACCTGATGACTTGGCGTGGCGACGTGCCCGACGTGTGGGCGCTCAACACCCAGATACAGCAGTTTTACGCCGGCGAGCTGCGCGACAGCCTCGAATGGCTGCTGCTCAACAAGGTTCAGTACATCGTGTGGAGCGCCACCGAAAACAGCAAAGAGCCTAAATCTTTCGACAAAATTCAACAACAGATCGGCAGCCGCTACGCATGGAAAGAATTTTATATGGCGGGGGACTACCGCGTCGGCCTATGGGTGCGGCAGTTGTGACGTGACTAAAATAATTCCAGTTCGCCTTCGGATGCGCCATCGTTATTGTGCTGCGGAGTAAGTACCAGGTTTTGGTTGATCAGTTGCACGTAGAGGCTGCATTCGATGCGTTCTTTATCGATATCGAAACAGCACCGATAAGCATCGTGTTTTGCGACCGGTAATTTAACGCCCGGCGCGTTGTAAAGCATTTCGGGCAGGCCGATTTGAAGATTGCAGCCGAAGTTAAGCATTTTGTTCTTGAAGCGCCCCACCAGTTGATTGACGAGTTCCGAAATCCAGTCTTCCAGTTGCGCTTCGCTGACCGACAAAATATCGTTCAAGTCGAATCCCGGATAGGTGATGCTCAACACCGGCAAAGGTGCGCGCAACACCACGACGATCTCCATATCCTCCGAGCCGGCATCGATGTAGGTCAACGGTGCGTCTTGCAGCGTGTCGGCATTCTCTGCCAGTTTTGTAACGTTACAATCCAGGCTTCGAAACAATTCGATGCACGAAGTTTCGAATGCGTTTTGGATGCGTTGGGCAGTTTCTGCGGGCATCACGTTAGTCACCGAACGAGCATGGCGAAGTGATGTGTTAACGGCCCATTTTTAAAAATCCTAAATCCTGTTAAGTGCAAAAACACCGTTGGTAAAAAGTTGTGGCTCTGCGCGCCGGGTGCCCCGTGGGCGAACGGAATATGAGCCTACCCTGGGCTTGCTTGCGTGGCGCGGTCATACCAGCGCTTGGCTTCGGCGGGGTCTTTCTGCACCCCTTGGCCGTTGTCGTACAGCATGCCCAGGACCATTTGCGCGCCGGGCAGGTTTTGTTCCGCCGCACGCAAAAACCATTGCGCGGCTTCCGCTTCGTTTTTCGTCACACACTCGCCGTACAAATACATGATGCCTAAGCCATGTTGTGCCAGTGGATAGCCTTGTTCGGCGGAGGCGCGCATCCATTTGTAGGCCGCAAGTTCGTTCTTGACGCGCCCCAGTCCGTTTTGAAAGATGATGCCGAGGCGGTATTGCGCCTCGGCGTTGCCACCTTCGGCGCGCGGTGTGAGCAGGCGCAATGCCTGCGTGAAATCCTTGCTTTCAAAGGCGGCGATGCCGCTGATTAAATCCAGGTCTTGATCTTGGTCGGACATAATGCCTCTCTTGTTTAAGTGATCAGGTTAACGCGCGCACGACGCGGCATCAGGTGCGGTGTTGTCAAAGCGGGCTTCAATGTGTGCGTCGATGTGGTCGGGGGCGCGCGCGAATTCATCCAGCAGACTGTTGGCGACGTCGAGCCAGCGCTGCATGCCGCGTTCGCACATAGTATGCAGCTCGGCGCTGTCGGTTCCAGTGCACCAACGCTGATAAACCGCTTGCGCTTCCGGAAATATTTCACGGCGCAGTCCGGTGAAATTGGCGAAATAAAAATGCAGCGCGGCGCGGTTGTCCTGCGCCAGCAGCGTCGGCAGCGTGACTAAGCAATCGGCGCAATGGTCGCGCACCGCGCGGGCAAGGAATTCAGCTTTGGAACGGTGCAACGAGGCGAGCAAGGTTTCCCAGCGTGGGCCGAGCAGGCGGCCGATCTTGACTTCACCCAGCTCGTGCAAAATCAGCGTGTGGGTTTCGTTGTCGGTCATCTGTTCCAGTGTGCGTTCCAGGTCAGTGGTCGGCGGATAACAGGCCAGGGCGCGCGCCAGCGGTGCGTTGGCGTTTTGCTTCCAGCGCCATTCTTCGATCTTTTCCCACAACAGCCGGCGCAGACATTCCTGTCGGATGAACACGCTTTCGCCCAGGGCCATTGCCGGCGCGGCGCTGAGTTCGCGCGCGTATTCGCAACCGGAAACATAAAATGTCACGTCCGCGTGGATCTCGGTGCGCAGCAGGGCGCCCAGAAAAAATTGCGGTTTGTGAAACAAGCCATAACCGCCGCTGTAAACGACCCCTTGCGGCGTGAGCAGCGCATTGAGCCCGGCGGAATCGAACGCATCAAAAACATGCGCGCCGAAGGGCAGCGGTTGCAGGCTTTGCTCGATGAGACCGTCCCACCGCTGTTCGCGGCTGGCGAGCCAAGTGCCGACCTCGCTTTTCGACAAAGCCGTGGTGAGTGGAATCTCGAATTCCCAGCGGTAATACTCGCGCATTTTGAGCAAGAAGGTGCACAGGCTGTATTGACCTGCGAATTGCGCATCGGAAATATCGCAATTTTGCTGCACACTATGCGTGAGCTGACCCAGATTATTCATGACCGGCAGTCTAGCCGCAGATGCAGGCGTGGACCAAGAGCAGGAAATTTGGGGTTGGCTATAAAATATAATTACCCGACGGATGTAAGCTCATGGCAATTCGCATTAAAACCAAATGGCATCGCACTAAACGCAAGGGCGCGCAAACCACCGCGCCAAAAACGCTGCTGGAACTGGCCAGCGTGGTGGCTTTCAATTTATGGAAAGTGGCGCAGGAACCGTTTCGCCGCATGGAAAAAGAAGGCTTCCGTTTCGCACAAGATGCGCAGGTGACCGGCTTTATCACCGAGTTCATCGCCTATCTGTCGCACAGCGTCGACCGGCTGTTGTACGGGCGTGTGACCGATGTCGAGCGCGGGGAATTCATGAATGCCTTGGTAAAACACTTGGCGCAAACCATGGCGGAAAATCAAGAGCAGTTGTTCGGCGCGGGCGAGTACCGAGCGCCATTTATTGACATTATCAATGCGCGCTTCGACCAATACGCCGAATGCGCATTTTCGAACCTCACCGGACCCAGCTACGAATTCACCCGGCTGTTGGGAGAAAAAATTTCCGACATCATGACCGTAAGCGACGACCGCTGGGTGCTGGAACAGGTGATGGATATCGAAGCGCCGCAAGCGTTCAAAACAGTGCAGCGCGTGGTGCAAGATGTATTGGGAATGAAGTAGGACGCACCTTTGGGTGGGTGCGCCCGGGTGACCGCTTACGGTTTTAAGCCAGCGTAATGTGCGGCGAGGTCGGCGACGTCCGCATCGCTCATGCCTTTCACCATGCCTTCCATCATCGCGTCTTTACGACGTCCATCGCGATAATCCTTGATCGCCTTGGCGAGATAAGCTTCTTTCTGCCCGGCGAGATTCGGGTACAGCGCATTGCCGCTCACGCCGTTTAATCCATGGCAACCGCTGCAGCCAGAAGCCTTGGTTTTTCCTGCACCGGCGTCTGCCGCGTGAACGTTCGCGGCGAGCACCAGCAATGCGACAGCCACGCTGACTACGATCCTATTTTTCATGACGACTCCTCGGTTGTGATTACCACTACGATACAACACCATTGTTCTTGACTAATTCATCGGGTAATTTATAGAACCACATTTGCCAGACCGAAATGCCCCATTGCGTGGCGAACGCCAAACCCATGAAGACGCCGCTGATCATCACCACCCAGGCGAAGAGTGGAAACAGTTTGGTTAAGTACCAAGAGCCGATGTCGAACAAAATCGCCAGGAACGGCACCAGAATGATGGTGCATTTGAGCCACAGCGGTTTGATGTGCGCATGGCAGAAAATCGAGCCCACGATAAAAAATATGAAGGTGATGCCGAACAAGTGGATATGCGACACGCGCACCAGCGTGAAGATGTCCATGCCATGGTCAAGTTGCGCTACCTTGCTAACGTTCTCAAAGCCTTTCAGGTTGGGAATGTGCGGATTGCTGCCGTTGTGGCAGGTCTCGCAGCGCGAGGCGATGATTTTTCCGGCGCTTGCGTCGAAGTCGTCCTTGCTGGCGCCGCGCCGCACCCAGGCGATGATCTCGTGCTGCTCGTCCGGGGGCAGCATATTTTTCATCGGACCTTTGAGCGCGGATTCAAGTCGCGTGTCGGATTTGCTGCCGCTGTAGGCAATGATCAGATCGTTGACCGACAGCATCGGATCGCCGTCGCGACCCGCATGCGACTCGAAAATATAAATCATCGCGAATAAATAACCGGTGCCCAGCACCAATAACGTTGCGGTGTACAGCGTGCGTAGGCCCATCGGCAAATATTGGAAGTGTACGCAATGTTGTTTTGTCATTGTTGTTCTCTTGAAGTGTGCGGACGATGAAAAATTAGCACGCGCTTGAGCGAGTGGTTATTGGGGGTAATACTAAGGGATGCGCGTGGAAAAAACCGGTGATCAATTCCGCGAATTCACGCGGAGTTGCCTAGTGCGATCTGTTCGTAGACGAAGCCGTGCAGGATCAGTTGCTCTTCATTTGACAACAATTGAAACTCGACACCGTGCTGAAATACCACCGGTTCCTCGCCGGCTTTCTCCCGCACGTTGCGGATGAGCGCGCCGACCGACACATAGCGTTCGATCTCGCCGACGATGAGCTTTACGTTGATGACGACATCATCACCGGCTTTGCCCAGCGAGCGTTTGCTTTCCAGCATGGCGCCGGCGGTGGACATGTTGACGATCAGCGCAGGTTGGGATTGCGATGCTTCGGCGTGGGCGTTTTCCACCGAGGCAATGATGTGCGCGCTGGCGCGTTGCGCCTTGCGCACCACGGTGCTTTCGAATTCTTTGGGATACACAAGGTGCAGATACGGATACGGCGTGAGGCTTGCGCGCAGGATTTGCGTTTCGAATGCGTAGACCGTTCCGCCGGACAGCAGGCGCACCGTCACCAACTGATTTTCGCGCAGCAGCATGGCTTGACCTTTTACCCGCGGCGTACTGACCAACAAGCTCTGCCCGGCTAAATAGCCGATGACTTTGACGAAATGGCGCGTCTCGTCACCGAACAGCGTGAGCTGGAGCGTGTCGCCCGGTTGCAGTTTGAATTCTTGATCGGCCATGCGCAGGAATCACACTGTGATGAAATGAAGCTACTGCGGTTATCGGCACCGGACGATGTTTTTACAATGCCGGCGAGCACGCCCGAGTGTGCTCAGAAATTGACGTTGTAGCCGAGATTGAACGTGAGGCGTGCATAGTCTTCGCTGCGGATGGTGCTGTTGAAGTATTCGTAGTTGATTTCGGCATCCAGACTCATTTCTTTTTTCCACAGGTAATCGACTTTTGCGCCGATGAGCGGGTGCAGTGAGCGCGCATTGCTGGTGACATTATGCGACCGGTCGAGTTGCATGCGCGGGCTGACATACCATTTTTCGCCGTAGGGCAGGCGGCTACGTATCCACAGCGACTGGCCGCTGGAATCGCCGCCATTGTTGTAATTCAGACCCCAGCTATGCGAGTCGCGTGCGGTGAAATAATTGTTTGTCGTCCAGGTCAGTGCGTAAGAATAATCCGGACCGTATTTGGGCTGTGCCGCTGTGCAGTAAGCACCGTGATCGCAAGTTGGGTATTTTTTATCTGGCCTAGGACCGACCAAGAGCACCGGAGTTAGGGTGTCGGTACTGTAAATACTGATATCAGCGTTAATTGAATTGTTGGCATCTAGTGTATGGATCATGCTCAATGTAAGCGAGCGTGTGTATGAAGACACCCCCGCCGCTTTATCCCGGATGAGTTTATTCGTTACACTCGGCAAATCAATAAATGTTGAAAATGAAGTGAAGTCATCAAGGCTACCGTCTTCACCTTTTAGCGCATTGCTACTCGCCAGTAACGGAGACAGTCGCAAACTGTAGTTGATGCTGAAGTGCGTAGGATCATTGCGTCGCCAGTCACCATAGAGCGTGAAGATATTCAATTTGTGGAAGTAGACGTCGTAGTCGAGTGTGCTGAACAGCGAAGAATCGCTGCCCGACCAGCGCAAGTCACCGCCGACAGCGCGCCGGTCGGTCATGCGGTCGGCTTGCTGGTCAAGATAATAGCCGTCGGCTGACCATGCGTCGGCCGGCGCACCCACGTTGACCAAGACACGGTAAAAATAGCGATTTACCCGATATTGCGGGTAGGCGAAATCCAGCGGCACACCCAACGTGAGGCCGAGTTGGGTTTTGGGCAGTGCTTCAAAACTCGCCGAGCCGCCGTCGTAGCGGCTGAAAATTCCCGCTGTGTAGCTGGACTGCCGGCCAAGTAAATAGTTGCGCTTGTTGTCTTTGTCGGCGAGATCGAGATACAGCGTTTGCACGCTGCTTTGATGCGTGCCGGCGCCCTGGAAAGTGCGGGTATCGCTTAAACCGACGAAAGCGCGCCCGTCGTAAAGATTGTCGTTGTAGCTCGATGTGACATTCAACGAGGACGTGAGCGTGGCGTTGTTTTCTATTCGATGCGGCAATGGACGATCAGTCAGCGTCTGGATATAGCGCTGCGAGAAATATCCATAGGTGTCGATATGGCGCGGTGGCGGGGTCAGTTCGGCGGACGGCGCACTGATGACGGCGTTAAGCGGCGCACTCGGGTTTCTTTGGTTCAACTCGACCGCCGCCAGACGTTGTTGCACGCGTTCGGCACCCTCGCTGTCGGGATACAGGCGCAAGTATTCCTGATATTCCAGCGCGGCGCGGTCCAGGTCGCCGCGACGTTCACGCGCCAAGCCGACCAATTCTTTGGCGAGCTGTGAATGCTTGTGGGTTGGAAACTGTAATAACTGCGCCAGAAAAAAGATTGCACGATTGTAATCGCGGTTTTCCATGGCGCCCAACGCGGCGTCGATTAAATTGTCGAGCTTGTCGTTTGGAGGCAGGGGTAAGTCGGATTCCGATAGGGCCGCGTTGCTGGCAGCCGCGTTGCGCTCGGCTTTTGCGCGTAACTTTCCGAGCTCTTTTTTCATCACGGTGATCAGCATGCTGCGGCCGTGCGCGCCTTCGATGACGCTGAACTCGACATTATTCTTGAAGCGCAAGGTCAGATACGGACCGCCGGCGGCATCGCCTTCATAGATGATGTCGGTGAGCGGCAAAGATTGATTCTGCGGCGAGTCAAGCCGTTCGCGTGGGCCCGCTGCCTGCGCTATGGCGCCCGGGTCGGTCGGACGGGATGCGGTTGTGCGCGCCGGCGGTTGTAACTGAATTTGCAGGCTACTGCCGCTGGCAAACGGAAAGTGACGCACGTAATGCAGCGCTTGGCCCAGCTCGATTTCGATGACGAAGTTGTCGCTGTTCTCGGTGATCTGGATACCGTGCAATATCAGATTTTGCGGCGCGGACAGGCGCCCGCTATTCGCCTCAGGCACGGCATCCTCGTCGGCGTGTGCGTTCGAGGTCGCTGCAAGCACGGCACACAGCAGCATGCGTGCGAAATTTTTGGTGAGTGAAAAAGGCGGGGGCGAAGGACACATGTCATGCAGTGCAGGCGAATCGTCGTTCCATGTTGCCAGTGATACCGAGTTTAAGTTTGCTATTCTAAACCAAGGTCATGCGCCGATTCGTGACGTCGTCTGCTGCATCTGAAATTCGGCGTATTCAAGGGCGGACAAAAATGTGGGAAGATAACGGCGATTTTCTTACCGGGCGCGTGGCAGGTCGCACATCCAAAAGGAATTGGTTCTTTTGCATGCGCCGCGCATAACGTTTGCAACAACACAACATGAGGCAGGCAATGAACAGTAAATTCGTAGTGGCGGCACTCGCCGGCGTTGCGTTCAGCGCACAGGCGGCCGACGCGCCGTTGACGACCGATGCGCAGAAATTCAGCTATACGGTCGGTGTGCAGTTCGGTCAATCGTTGAAGCGCGGCGACATCAAGGATATTGACGTCGATGCAATTACGCGTGCGATCAAAGACGTCATCGGTGACAAGAAACTTCAACTTAGCCAAGAGGACATGCAAAAAACCATGGAATCCTTCCAACAGAAGCAACAGCAAAAACTCGCCAGCGCCGGCGAAAAGAACGAAAAGGCGGGTGCGGAATATCTGGCCGCGAACAAGAAGAAAGAGGGCGTGCAGGAAACCGCCAGCGGTTTGCAGTACAAGGTGGTTAAAGAGGGCAGCGGCGACAAGGCCAAGGCCACCGACACGGTGAAGGTGCACTACAAGGGCACGTTAATCAACGGCACCGAGTTTGACAGCTCGTACAAACGCAACGAACCGGCCGAGTTCAAGGCAAACCAAGTGATTCAAGGCTGGCAGGAAGCCTTGCAGTTGATGAGCCCAGGCGCCAAGTATCAACTGGCGATCCCCGGCAAGCTGGCTTATGGTCCGCGCGGCGCCGGTGGACAAATCGGCCCGAACGAAACCTTGTTGTTCGAAGTCGAGTTGCTCGAAATCAAAAAATAGTGATGTCCGGCTCGGATGACGCGGTCGAGCAATTCCAAATTACACTGCTGGAATTGCTTGAGCGTCACCCGAACGGTATCAGTGAATACGCGCTGTTCAATCAACTCGCCGCATTAAATTTCCCCGCTTACCAAGAGACCACTCGGCGGTCGGCGCTGGGTTTGTTTCGTGCGCATTTTGCGTTATTTTATGGGTTATACCGTTTGCGTGATCGCCTGTGGGGCGAGCATCGGGCGCAACTTGACATTAATGCCTTGTGCATTCAACTGCGTCCGTATCAAGCGCAGAATTCCGATCTGCCCAGTCGGCGCGATCCGCTGCGTGACTACTATCTGGACCTGCGGCATCTGCACGACACCCGCGCAGGCGATGTGGAGGCGCTGCTGGGAAAATTCTGGAGCCGCTGCGGCTCGCGCGAGCAACGCGCGCAGGCTCTGGGCGTGCTGGGCTTGAACGACCCGGTCGATGACGTGACCATCAAGCAAACTTGGCGGCGCCTGGCGATGCAGCATCACCCGGATCGCGGCGGCAGCGAACAACGCGTGCAAGAAATTAATGCGGCACTGACGGCGTTGCTGGGCGAGCGCAATGCCGGATAGACACGCAGCCTTGCTCGACGATGAAGAGCTATTTTTGTAGGAGCGCCACCCCCGCCGCAAAGGCATGTGGAACCCGAGACTATCGCGTCGGCATCGCCGCTCCTACGCAGAAGAAAGCGCCGCAGGGCGTATTGATTTAAATCGGGATCAGGCGGTGTCGCGGTTCGATAACGCAAGCGCAGCACGCACCACTTCACTGCCAGCACCGGTTTTGTATGCGTGTTCGCTCAGATAGCGTCGCCACGCGCGCGCCCCCGGACAGCCGTGCAACAGGCTCAGCAGATGGCGCGTCAGCGTGGGCAGGCGGATACCCAGTGCCCGTTGTTGCTCGATGTATGGAAGGTAACGTTCCGCCAGCTCGGCGCGACTGGGCACGGGATGCGCGTCGCCGAACAGCAGGTGATCCGCCTGCGCCACCACATACGAATCGTGGATCGCCGCGCGGCCGAGCATCACGCCGTCGACTCGCGGCAAGTGTTCCAGCGCGCTTTCCAGCGACACAATCCCGCCGTTGATGACGATGCTCAAGTGCGGAAAGTCGCGCTTGAGTTGGTAGGCCACGTCGTAACGCAAGGGCGGAATCTCGCGGTTCTGTTTGGGACTCAGCCCCTGCAACCAAGCTTTGCGCGCGTGGATGATGAAAGTGTCACAACCCGCGCCCGCCACGGTGGCGATGAAATGGCACAGCTCTGCGTACGAGTCACGTGTGTCGATGCCGATGCGCGTTTTCACGGTGACCGGCACCGCGACGGCGGCACGCATCGCCGCCACGCCCTCGGCAACCAGTTGTGGTTCGGCCATCAGGCACGCGCCGAAACGGCCGGTTTGCACGCGGTCACTGGGGCAGCCGACATTCAGATTAATTTCGTCGTAGCCGTAGTCCGCGCCGATGCGTGCCGCGTGCGCCAACTCGGCGGGCACGCTGCCGCCCAATTGCAGCGCTACCGGGTGCTCTGGCGCGCTGAAGCCCAACAGAGATTCGCGGTCGCCGTGCAGGATGGCGCCGGTCGTGACCATTTCGCTGTAGAGGCGCGCGCGCCGCGACAGCAACCGCATGAAATAGCGGTAGTGCCGATCACTGTAGTCCATCATCGGCGCGATGCAGAAGCGGTGGGGAGAAGGCATATGCTTGGATGTAGTGGGCACCGCCCACCGGTTGAAATGATCAAAGGAATAGTGCGCATAGCGCACACCGCATGATGAGATGGTGTGAGCTATTTTTTAACCACCGAAAAATACTCCGGCTCATTGCCCGGTTTCCATTTGATATTGCAGCCCACACTGGGCACCTGATCGAGCGACGGCGCACGACCAGCGAGCAAGGCATCGAGCGCCGCGCGCATGTCCTTGCCGGTGGCCGGCTCGGCGTTGCTGGGGCGCGCCGTATCGAACTGGCCGCGATAGGCGAGCTTGAAATTTTTGTCGAACACAAAGAAGTCCGGCGTGCATGCGGCGCGGTAGGCTTTGGCCACAGCCTGGGTTGCGTCGTACAAATACGGAAAGGTGTAACCGGCGGCGCGTGCTTCGTCCTGCATTTTTACCGGGCCGTCGTCCGGATATTTTTCGGCGTCGTTGCTGCTAATCGCAACAACCGCCACGCCTTTGGCTTGATAATCTTTCGCCAACCGCACTAGCCCCGCCTGAATGCGTTTCACGTATGGGCAATGATTGCAGACGAACATCACCAGCAGCGCGGAGGCGGATTTAAAATCGTCGCGGCCGATCTGCTTGCCGCTGACATCCGGTAGTCGAAAATCCGGGGCGGTGGTGCCCAGGTCCAGCATTGTCGAAGGGGTTTGCGCCATGGGAGTGCTCCTTGAGAAATCGTAGGCAGGCATTTTAGCGCGTCGCGTGCCGGAAAAAACATTGTTGAAGCCGAGGTGGTTTGAGCGTCGTACGCACTTTATGATGGGAACCGGAAAACCAGAAAATCCAAGGAGGATGTATGGTCTTTAAATTTTCAGCACTTGCCGCGTTGCTGTTGGCAGCCAGCGCATTGCCGAGCGGTATCGACGCATTTCGTTGGGGAATGAGCGTCGATGAGTTGCTCAAGCAGACGCCGGCGCAAAAAGTCGAGCTTGGGCATGGCTACGGCTATTCCGAACATACCGAGACCAATCCGGAAGTTTACTCACAGGCCAGCGACGGCAAGCGTCATCGCGAATTCTATTTTTTTCGCGGCAAGCTGTACAAGATTTTCACCATCTATCACCGCAATCTCACCCAGCCGGAGTTTTACACGTCGCTCATGGCTGATTTAAAAAAGCAACACGGTGAGCCTGCACGCAGTTACGAAGATCAGGTGATGGGGTTGCCGGTGCGGCACGTGGAATGGAACGACGAACACAACACCATCGACTTGCGCATGGGTGCCGGTTTTATTTTCGAAGTGCGCTTCGACAACGCGGCGGCAGCGGAAAAGAAAGTACTCAACAATTTGAAGCAGTCGATCTGATGCCCCTGGCGGCCGGATTACTGCCCCAGTTCCGCCAGCTCGCGATGCAGCAATTCGTCGTTGCCCAGGTTGAGTTCCACCAGCCGGCGCAAGTGCGTGATGCTGTCCAGGTCGATGTGTTCGCAGACGAGGCCGATGCGCTCGGTTTCAACATGTGCGACGCGCGTGTCCATGCGGATCACCGACTCGCCGCTGTCGAGCGGAATCTCGATGGCGAGCGCGTCGCCCCGGCTGCCTTTCCACTTGGGCGGCTTGACGATCAGTGCGCCTTTGAGCGAAACATCGAGCACGCGCACAGTGATGGTGCTGACAATGCGCCCCGGCATGTCGAAGGGAATGCGTTTGAAACGGCGTTGTTCATCGACCATAAAAATCCTCGCGGCGCGTCAACTCGACTGTAACTCTATCGGCATTCCGCTAGAATTCTTGCCATCGACAAATGCAGGAGCTAAGCGTGAGATTGAGTGCCAAAGAATTCCGCGACTGGGATAACCGTTGCATCACCTTGCTGGGCATGTCGGGCGTCGGCAAAACGCGGCTGGCGATGATGCTGCGCCGCAGTCACTGGTTTCACTTCTCCGGCGACTACCGCATCGGCACGCGCTACCTCGACGAAGCGATTCTTGACAATATCAAGCAGAAGATCATGCACATTCCGTTTTTGCGCGACCTGCTGCGCACCGACTCGATTTATATCCGCAACAATCTGTCCGTCGACAATCTCAAACCAGTGTCGAGCTTCCTCGGCAAACTCGGTAATCCCGAGCGCGGCGGCTTGGGGCTGGCGGAATTCAAGCATCGGCAAGAATTGCATCGCGTCGCCGAAATTGCCGCGATGCGCGACGTGCCGGAATTCATTCGCAAGGCACAGGAGATTTACGGTTACCCGCATTTCGTCAACGATGCCGGCGGCAGCGTATGCGAACTCGACGACCCGCAGACCATCGACATCGTCAGCAAGCACACCCTGGTGCTGTACATTCAGGCCACAAAAAACGACGAGCAGGCGCTGATCCGGCGCGCGGTCGAAGACCCTAAACCGCTGTACTACCGCGAAGCATTTCTGGACGAACAACTCGCGTTGTATATGGCCGAAAAAGAAATCCAGTACGTCGCGTTGATCGAGCCCGACGAGTTCGTGCGCTGGATGTTCCCGCGCCTGTTTTACTCGCGCATTCCGCGTTACGAGGCGATTGCCCGCGAACATGGCTACACCGTCACCACCGACGAAGTGGCTAAGGTCACCGACGAAACTGGATTTCTACGTTTGATTGAGACAGCGCTCGATCGGCACGCGTGAGCGTCGTGTGCGGCCGGTCGTGCAGGGTGCGGCATCGCATCTACGCAGGGCCACGATAGAAACACCGCTTGACGTGAAGTAGCCAAACCCGATAATTTCCACATCGTTCAACGCGACAAACATGCAGTGGCGTCGTTGAGTAAAAAAGTCAGGTGCAGTACACGGACGAAGCGGAACGGGGAGGGGCAGTTGTGGGGAATCGCGGGGGCGTCTACAGTTTTTTTGCATCCGGCATCCGGCATCCGGCATCCGGCACCAAGTCAGCCAAATTTCATTCCTATCATGTACGCACGTGGCGCTTAACGCGTCACGTATCGCTCGTTTTCGTTCGCCCGATTTTATTAAATCCTGTGTGCTCACCATTTCTGCTCCGCAGAGCTGCAAGGCCGAAGTGTCTGTGGGCTTGTGTTCGCTGAAGTCGTTCAATCCAGTTTTTTCACAATTATGGTTTTACTAACGGAGGTACCTAATGAAGAAGTCATTGTTGTGTGGTTTGTTAGTAATTGCTGCCGGTTTATCGCCTTGGTCAATTGCGCGTGCAGCGTACATTGCCATTCCGTATTTCAAAATCACGAGCACGTCCGTGTCTGGCCCACACAACTTTCACTTTCGAGTCTCAGGCGTAACGACGCCGGAGTGTACTTTCGGCTTTGTTTTTGTGGACGAAGCTGATCAGGGTGCGAAAGTAAAAATTGCCAACCTTATGAGCGCGTATTACACGGGGAAGAGAGTTGGAGTCTTGGTCGATCCGGTTAACTACTACGGCGACGGGCGAACATTTTGCCAAGTCATAGAGTTTCAAGTTGCTGACTGACCGGATCGGTTGTCAAAATATAGTTTGGTAGGGTGGGCACCGCCCACCAAAAAATCACCAGCAAACACTTGAATATTTAAATCGGTTCGGGGGAAGTGTCTGATGTCGATAGATAAGCGAGGGGGAGTGCGCGTGAATCACGGCCGCTGGGCGCGTCGCATGGCCGGGATCATTGCCGGTGTTGGAATGTTAGCCACCCTGCCCGCGCAGGCCGCTGCCATTCCGCCGGTCTACGAACTCCAGCTCATCCCGTTCGACGATCTGGTCATTCCCGTCTACGCACCGTTCCAGCCGGTCGGCACGCCGTACTATGCCGACTTCAACGGCGACGGCATCACCGACTTGTTTATTCAAGCGCCGACCTCCGACGGCAAGAGCTACATCTTCCTCGGCCGTGCCGATGGCACCTATGGCATTGCCGCGCAAAGCTGGTCGGGCACCTTCAACGGTGTGCAGTGGGGCGCAGACGTCAGCAACATTTACCTCGGCGATTTCAACGCCGACGGCCGCGCCGACATTATTCTGGAAGCGAAAACCTCCGGCGCCACCAGCGCGATGTTGTTCAGCAGCGCTAACGGACAATTCAATTCCGCATTTCAAACCTGGGTGCAGCAGTACCCGGTCAACCCGAATCCAAATCCCTACACCACCACCACCGTCGGGGCGACCGCCGGTTCATTCGCAGTCGGCCCCAGCGGCGCGGCGACCTATAATATTCCCATCTCGGTACCGCCCGGCATCAACGGCATGCAGCCCGGCATCGCGCTCAATTACAACAGCCAGGGCGGCAACGGCGTAGCCGGAGTGGGTTGGTCGATCTCTGGCTTGTCCACGATCACGCGCTGTGGCGCCACGATTGACCGCGACGGTTTCAAAGGCGGCGTGAATCTCGACGGCAACGACAAGTTGTGCCTCGATGGTCAGCGCCTCGTGCCAGTGTCAACTGGCGACCAGGTCGCGGCGAGTGGTATTTGCGCGAATCAAACCGAATACCGCACCGAAATGGAAAGCTTCACGCGCATCATCGCCTGCGGCACCAAAGGCAGCGGCCCCGAATATTTCAAAGTGTGGTCCAAAAACGGCGCGCTCACCGACTACGGCAACAGCACGGATTCCGCCGTCACCGCCACCAACACCACCGGCACGCACGTCCTCACCTGGGCGATCAACCGCACCGCCGACACCAACGGCAACTACATGACGTTCTCGTACGTGCAAGCCGACGGCACGTATTACATCAAAACAATCGACTACGCGGGCAACAGCAGCACCGTGACTGCGCCGAATCGCAAAGTCATTTTCGACTACACCACGCCGTCGGACGCGGATCACCGCGTCGACATTGAAAGCAATTACACCGGTGGAGCGCTCGCTCAGACGACCTATCGCTTGAAAGCGATACGCACGCAGCTCAATAGCAAGGACGTACACAAGCTTGACTTAACGTTCAAATACTCTTTAGGCACTGTCGCGCGTTCGCGCGTCGACACCATTCAAGAATGTAACTTTAACGGCAGCGCGACACCGACATGTTTTAATGCAACATCATTTGCATGGACGGATTCAAATAACAAATTTAACCCCGCGAGTGGCTCAACGACCGGGGCTACTATTCTCGGCACCCAGTTTTTGAGTGGTGATTTTAACGGTGACGGAAAAAGCGACCTCGTCCAAGTCGATGCCTTAGATAACCCCGGCCCTAATGAAGGACCGGTAACGGCGCTGGCATGGTTGAGCGACGGTACGTCGTTACAGCACGATGCATATGGTGCTTCTTTAGGGTATTCGTTCAGTCATCGTAAGATTTTGACGGGCGACTTCGACGGCGACGGACGCACCGATATTTTAATCATCGATAAACTCGCGCCATCCACCGGGACAATCTACGACACGATTTACCGTGTGTATTCACGGCGGCCAAACGGTTTTACGCAAATTATGGGAGGTTTCCTAGCAACTAATGCTTGGGACGACAGTAACCAGTTTCTGGTTGCGGATACGAATGGGGACGGTCGCTCCGACATCATTGAAATTCGGGATTACGCCTCGCCGGTTGAAGTCGTAACCTGGCTGGCGCAGGACAATACGTCCGGTTTTGGTGGCGACAAAACGATTTTTTCATTTGGCGCAACCTCGTTTCCTAACAACCATAACTTATACGGCAAGGTTCAATATTATGCGGCCGACATCAATGGTGATGGTCGTGCGGATCTTTTAATTCGTCAGGACGGTATTGTCGATAGCTACCTTGCGTCAGAGGGGGGTAGTCAACTTGACTATTCCAACACCCTCGATCTAAAAGCGACTGGCGGGATCCCTTTGATGGTGGTCAATTGGATTGTTCCCCTCGATATCAATGGTGACGGGAAAACGGATATCGCTGTTTGGGGAAGTGATTCAAATTATCAAAATGTCATGCAAGTGTGGATTTCCACGGGCGCCGGATTCACTACATCAGCCAAGAACAGCATGGCTAAAACAACGTTAGCGATTAATCCCAACACGGTTAACTACATTGTAAATACATGTGAGAACGTTGTAGTTACAACCACTACGCAGTGGAAGTTTGGACAGTGGAAGTTTGGAATCGCATTCACATCGAGTACCAATCGGGCGCAGTGTATTTCCACTGGTGCGCAGAAGTTTGAGCGCAATCTTCTCGTTCAAGACATGAATGGTGATGGGTTGTTAGATATTATCGAGGTCGGTGACAGCTATAATCCATTAACGACGGTCTGGTTGTCGGACGGTTCGAAGTTTATTCAGTCAGATACCACTAACCTCGCTCAGGCAAACTCTGCCCCTCCATATTTTATTGGCGACGTCAACGGCGACTCTAAAGGCGATATTATTCGCGTTTTGACAGCGAACAATGTCGCGACGGTCACTGTCTCAATGTCACCCAAGCTTGGTGACCTCATCACCTCCGCGACCAACGGTCTTGGTCAGGCGACCACCATTGGATATCAGCCACTCACCAACAATGCCATCTACAAGAACGATCTCAACGACACCGACACAACCAATGATGCTGTTTACCCCAGCAAAGAGCAGCAGGATTCAACCTATGTTGTAGAGAGCGTCACCGCGCCGAGTGGTGCGAGCCAACAATATCTTTCGAGTAATCCGTCGGCGTCTACGCTCAGTGTGACGAATTATACTTATGAAGGGCGTCGCGAACACTTGCGCGGACGGGGGACTCTAGGTTTCCGAGTCTTAAAAGTCACCGCACCCAACGGTGTGGTTTCAACAACGTACAACAAACAAGATTTCCCATTCACTGGTTCGCCATACCAAGTTGATGTAAGTCAGCCGAACGGCTGGTTGTTGTCGCAGAGTTTGAATTCGTATGCGCAAGTTGAATTAGGTACGTCAGCATTTGCCAGATATTTAGGTAACAAACGTTATATTGCTTATTCTGGATTGACGAGTTCGTACAGCTATGAGCTCGACAAAAAGAAATCTCGCACGTCACCACCACCAGTGATCCGCCCGACGCCGACGGCAACACAAAAAAAGTCAAGGTCGAGTCCAGCGACGGTTTTGTAAAAACCACCGAGAGCGTTTTTTATCCGTCCGACTACGCCAACTGGCAGTTTGGGCAGGTCGCGACAACGAGCATGACCAGCACCATGCCGGGCGCATTTAGCGTTACCGGGCAGGCGCTGACGGGCACGCGCAAGGTGGCGTTTGTGTATGACACCGCAGGGCGTTTGAAAACCGAAATCGTCGAGCCCAATACGTTTGATGTTGCATCCCAGACCTTTACCTGGGGCAACAGCACCGTGGTGACCAACCACAGTTACGACGCCTATGGCATCAAAACCGAATCTACGGTGACTGGGCTTGACTATGTGATCGGCCCGGATGTCGATGCCGCCGGTAAAGTCAAGCTCGACCCCCTGACCCAAAAACCGCTCGAACGCATCATCTCCGGCAGCAACACCCAAGTCTCGCGCCGCACCAGCAAGAGCAGTTATGTCGAGAATGGCGACGGCACCGCCACCGTCACGTCGTGGAACGCGAAGGACCATAAAGAAACGCAGACCATCGACCTGCGCTTTGGTGTACCGACCAGCAGCACCGGCCCCAATGGCCTCACCACGCAGTGGTACTACGATGCGTTTGGCCGCAAGGTGCGTGAACTGCGCGCCGACGGCACCTACAGCGACACGGAGTATCTGGATTGCAGCGTGTGTCCGTCACACGTTGCCGTGCCCAAGTACCGAGTCAAGTCCTCCAGTAGCACGAGCACCGCTGTCGCTTACGCGTACTACGACTTTTTAGGCCGCGTCATCACCACCGAATCGCAGGGTCTGAATAACGAAACGATTTACAAAGACGCCTACTACGACGACTACGGCCGCGTGTGGAAATCTACCAACGCGTATTACGCCAACAATCCGGTCGGTAAGACTGAAGGCATCACCACGTACGACCCCATCCTGGGGCGGGTAACGGCCGGCAGCATGCCGGACGAAAGCCAGCCCGACAGTACCGCTACGGTAAGTACCAGCACCGAATATTTCGTGTATAGCTACACCGACTCGAAATCGAGCAGCACCGTCAACATCGCGCAGGTGGTGATCACCGATGCCAACAACCACAAGCGTATTGAAGAGCAAAACACCGAAGGCAAGCTGGTTGAAACGACGGACGCCTTTGGTAATACCGTCAAGTACCGCTACGACGCGTTTGGCAATCTGGTGCTGGTGGAAAACCACGGCAATGACACCAGCGTGTTATCACCCTCCATCGTCACCGGCTACGACAGCCGGGGCCGCAAGATTTACATGCAAGACCCCGACATGGGGCAATGGCAATACGGCTACAACACCTTCGGTGAACTGAAGTGGCAGCAAGACGCCAAGGGCCAGGTCGTGACCATGGACTACGACGTGCTCGGCCGCATGGTCAAGCGCAGCGAGCCCGAAGGCGCCAGTACCTGGACGTACGACACCGCGCCGCACGGCATCGGTAAAGTCGCGCAAGAAGTCGGCTTTAAAGGTCAGGCCGTCGGCGGCAGCAGCAGCTTCACCTATCCGCCCGCGCGCAGCTATGTGTATGACAGCTTGGGCCGTCCGGCACTGGTGGGCATCGCGCTCAACGGCGAGATGTACACCATGTACAGCGCCTACGATGCCAGCGGGCGCTTGGAAAGCACCACCTATCCCGGCGTCAACGGCGAGCGCTTCTCCGTCAAACGTAACTTCAACAGTTTGGGTTACGTCACCAATATCACCGACGGCGCCGGGCTCACCACCTTCTGGCGCGTCGACAGCATGGACGCCAGCGGCCGCGTGACCAAAGAAACCCTGGGCAACGGCGCGACCAATGAATACACCTACACCAAGGGCGGCCGAGTTCGAGCCATCAAGAGCCTGGGCGGCGCGCAAACCATTCAGGACTTCAGTTACGAATACGACAAAGTTGCTAACCTCGCATCACGCAACGACGGCAGCAGCAAAGAAACCCTGGGCTACGACGCATTGGATCGCCTGACCACCGTCACGGCCACCGGCAATGCCGCGTTCAACAAAACCTACGCCTACGACTCGTTCGGTAACTTCAAAACCAAGTCCGACGTCGATGCCGACGAGTGGGTATACGGTCTAAAACCCGGCGTGGCCAGCCCCTATGCCGGGCCGCACGCCGTCACCCAACTCAAGAAGGCGGGCGTGATCGTCGGCCAATACGCCTACGACGCCAACGGCAACCAAACCAGCGGCACCGGCCGCAATGTCGACTACACCAGCTTCAATATGCCCAAGCGCATCGCCACGGCTAGCTCGGTGGTCGAGTTCGCCTACGACGCGCAGCACGAGCGCATCATCCAGGTGAAAGACGGCGACATGACGCTGTACATGAGCCCGCGTTGGGACGCCGGCACGCAGTTTTTGAAAGAAACCAAAAAAGACGGCACGGTCGAATATCAACACCACATCTACGCCGCGTCGTCCCCGGTCGCGGTGTACACCGTCACCACCAAGAACAACGTCGTTACCAAAAAGACCCGCTATTTCCACAAAGACAACCTCGGCTCCGTCACCGCCATCTCCGGCGATGTCAACGGCGTGTTCCAGGTGTTCGAGCGCTTCAGCTTCGAACCGTTCGGCGCACGCCGCCAGAGCGGCCCGTTCACCAACCTCACGTCCCTCGAAACCAAACACGGCTACACCGGCCACGAAATGCTCGACAGCGTCAACCTGATCCACATGAACGGCCGCATCTACGACGCCAAGCTCGGGCGCTTCCTGCAAGCCGACCCAAGCATCCAAGCGCCCAACAATCTGCAAAGCTACAACCGCTACAGCTACGTGATGAACAACCCGCTGTCGATGACCGACCCCAGCGGCTATAGCTGGCTGAGCAAGAAGTGGAAGAAGGCGTGGAATCATGGGTTGAGGCAGGTAGTCGCGATTGCGGCGGCAGCGGTGATTACCGCGTACACCGGCTGCGTCACGTGTGCGGGAGCGGTGGCGGGATATATCAATACCGGAACCCTAAAAGGAGCGGTGATTGGAGGGGTTACTGCGTTTGCCGGTGGAGCGGGGGCCGGGTTTGGTACCGGAATAGGTGGTGCGATCGGACGCGCGGCATTGAACGGTGTGGTGGGTGGAGTTGCGAGTGTTGCACAGGGCGGTACGTTTAGAAGCGGCGTGATGAGCGCCGCAATCGGAGCCGCAGCGGGGGGGATTATGCCCGGTGGTACCGGTATGGGCGCAACCTTGGGTCGTGCTGCCGTCGGTGGGCTGGCGGGAGGTATCGGCTCGCTGGCCGCAGGTGGAAGTTTCCGGGACGGTGCCGTGTCTGGTGCGATTTCTAGTTTGGTTAGTGAGGCTGCGCAGCGAGGAGCCGAGGCGATTAAAGATGCGAGGCAACAAGCGGCAGCTTCACGAATGCTCGCTTCGAATGATCTGCCTGATTATGACCGTGCCAAAGATATAGCGCGTGAGGAATTGGCTCTACACCATGGCCACAACGACTTGGATGACGCCACTAGGCATTCTGAGTGGAGCAAAAGAATGTATGAAGAAATCGGACCTTTTACAGCTTGGTCTGCTGGTGTCGGCCATGAGATAGATGGACTGATACATGGGCAGCCATTGGGCGAGACGATAATGGATATGCACAACAATCAAGAGGGAAGAAATGCTGCCGCAGAAGGTCGGCCGGTATCGCCTGGAAATCTCATTACTAATCCGTCTGGGTCTGGTACCTTCCCGTACTAAAATAGCAATCAGGGCATGACCATGGATTGTGGATTTTCGAAAGCAATTTATACGATACGACAGTTGTGGTTGGCTGTTATGTTAGTCGGTTGCTCAAGCACGACTAACCGTATTGAAATTGTAAACAATGCTGATGAGCTTCTTACAAAAGTAATAGTTAGCATGTGCTCAACGCAACTTACGGTTGATAATATTCCTCCTCATTCTTCGGAAAAACGCTTAATCCAACGGCTATCTTGCGAATCACATTATACTGTCGATGTGTATTTTTCAGGCGGCAAACGGATGCAGAAAAACGTGGGTTATATTACGCCAGGCATAGATATGGGTAGCGTGATTACAGTAAAAAATGACGATGTATCTTTTGAATATATTCGGTAGAAAGAAATGAAATAGTAACAATTGGGGTCGGTCAAACAATTGGAAAGGGGAAAAAAGGGGAGAGGAGAAAGGGGACGCTACCCAATGTCAGTAAGTTAAGCCGAAGCGATTGATTACAGTGCACGTTTGTAACACGAATAATAACTTCTCTTTTTCAAATTACTCCGTTGTCGCGGAAAGCGTCGGCCTTCACGCACCGGCTCA
>JANLTU010000029.1:0-21717 GCA_031363085.1 Gammaproteobacteria bacterium | reverse complement strand
AGGGATTACAAAGAGCCCGGCGCCGATCACTATGAACAACAATACCGTGATCGCGTACTTAAGCAGCTTCATCGCCGTGCTGCTCAGTTCGGGCTCATACTGCAACCGCAAAATTCAACCGTTGTGGAGTATGTTTCTTAGGAAAGCGACGGCGCTCTCCCCCTCCCCGCGCTTCCCACCGCACGGCTTTGTGCGGGGAGGGGGAAGCCAGCGCGGTGGGAATCATCTTCGGCACACCTGAAGACCAAAAGCTTGCACCGCTACCGCTTCGCCACGCGTGAGCAGGTCAGGCAGGTGGTTTTTGAATACTTCCAGGTGTTTTACAATCGTATCCGGCGTCATGCGAAAATCGGGAATCAAGTACCGGCCGATTTCGCTAACCGGTTTTATGCCAGCAATCCAATCGCTGCATAATCCAGATGACTTGCCCTCCACTTAAGTCGGGCCCCGCTCAGTGTTTTTCAGGGTTCACTTCCGCTGTGGATTCTATGTCGGTGGGTGGGGGTGTCCAGACTGACTGACGCCCGGACACGGCCCTGCTCTTGGAAAACAACCCGTCGCACTGCCTCACTCGCCGGCGGCGATGATGCGCTCCGGCACCGCTGAGGCGTCTGCGCCCGCCAGACGCGCCGCGCCTTCGTGACCGGAAAACGTGTAGGCCACGGTGACGTTGCGAATTTTGTAGCCTGACAAGATCCCGGCCTGCTCGGGAAAATCGATGGCACGCAACAGCAACCGACCGGAATTAAAATCGGAGAGAAAGTGCAGGAAGCCGCGCGGCCCGGAGTAAATACGCTTGAGAATCGCATCGCCCACGTACACTTCGATGATCACGTCCGTGCACCCTTGCGGCGTCCACTGCATGGTTTTCTTGATCGGGAAGTTGTGATTGACCAACTCCTGATTGCCAGTCGTGCACTGCAACATCAGCCGGGTTTCATGCGGCTTTTTGGTGGCGTCTGGATTTGCGTCGGTGGGCAACGCCGAGATTTGCACCGCATAAGGTTTGGCCAGCGCGTCCTTGCCGACGCGCCCACGGTTTAGCAAATTCAAAAAGCCGGGCGAAAAATTAATCGCCGCGCCGTATAGCGTACGCGGTTCATAGCCTTTGCCGCCGCTGTTGCGCAAAAACGGGTCGAGCGCATTTTTCTGGAACTCCCACGCCTTGCCGCTGAATCCTTGCAGCGCGTCGACCAACTCCCAACCACTCAAACCGGTGCCCTGCGCGATCACATCAGAAGCCCATTGTTTCTGAATCTGGGTTTCGGATTCACGCATCAAAACCGCCCAAACATTTTCACCCGGATGTGCCAGGAATTGCCAAATTACGTTTTCGCCGAGCGTGCCGCGCCCGATATATTCTTTGAGACGTGCCACGTCCCAGACATTTTTGTTCATCGGCTGTTTGGGCTCGCCCACCACACTTTCGACTTCGATACCGACGTCTTTGGCGAGTTGAAACGCCGCTTGCGGCGCCTGCACGCTCTCGGCAATTTTCTTCAGTGTCTCGTGATAACTCAGCACATGCGGCAGCGCTTTCAGGTCTTGCTCGGTTTGTTTCTTTTCATCGCTGCCTTGCAAGGCGGACTTCAGAGTTTTAACCGCCTTGCCGCCTTTGCTGGCCAATTTGTCCAGCATGCCCGAGCCGCCACCGCTGAGCTGTTTTTGATATTCCGGATCGTTGAGTTTTTGGTAGCGCAGCAGTGTGCGCACCCAGTCGGGAACCTGCTCGGGCTTTTCCGCCAACTCCACCGGCGCCTGCAATGCCGTTTCAGCCTCGGCCAACAAGCGCGTGTAGGGAGACTCTTTGCCGGCGATGCGCGCCACCAATTGCATGCGCTGCTCACGACCGGTAAAGGAACTCGCGCCTTGATGAAAGTTGGCGATGAATTCTTGCCACGCCTTGAAATATTGGTTGCGGTATTCGGCTTTATATTCTTCGCGGCGCACCGCCATCAGGTCATCGCCTGGATTCGCGGCTTCAATGTCGGCCAGCAGTTGCCGGATGGCTTCCCAGCCTTGCGGCGAAAATGCTTTGCCGATATGCAAATGAACTTTTTTGTTGGCATCCAGCTCGGCGCCCCAAAAGTCACGTCCCGTAACCTCGGGCAGGTTGTCCTGCAAATTAGCCCAATCCGTGAGCCAATGCAGACCGATGCCCTCGCGTGTCAGTACCGCACGAATGCGCTGTTTATCGTCGGCCAGGGCTTGTTCGAGTACGCGCGGATCTTGTAGCCAGTCGACGTAGGCGAAGTAGTTTGCGCCCATCATGCGCGCAGTATCCGGAACCGCGAGCACCGAAAACGCGCCGTGCAACGCGGAAAAATTCGGTGCCGGATAGGCTCCCGGCGCCGCACCGGCAAGGTCACCGCGCAAGGCGGCTTGTAGGACTTTGATACGTTGAGCGATCAAGTCGATGTAGCCGGCGGTGCGTTCCGGCGGCGAGGCCGCTGTTAAGCCGGTCAGTGCGCTGTCGAGGGCGCGATCTGCGGGTCCTAAAATAGTTTTACGGTAGCGCGCGGTGTAGATGGTTTGCAGTTGTTCTTGTGCACGGATGCTCTGACGCAAACCCAAGCGCGGCAGCCACCAGTCACGATTACTGGTCACCAAGTCATTCAACGCCACGCGCAGGCCGTCGAGCGTGGTGAGATCGACCCCTAGCTCACTGGTTATTTTAGTACTCGCCGGCAAGGCGCTAAACGTGGTGCGCGTCAGACTCAAGTTACGTGCAAATGAAATGCTCAGTAAGATGCCCAGCATCAGCATCGCCACCGCCCAGGTGGCGAGCCCAAGATTTTGCGTGAAGCGTGCCCACACCACCGCCGTGCGCGTGGGCGCAACCAAGTTGCGGTCTTGCTGCAAGATGCGACCAAAAAAATCGCGCAAGAACAAGCTCAGGTTGGCGACCGAAAGCGACTGCCTTTCGGCCGCGAAACCCAGACGATCCATCAGCGCCGACGTGGCCACACCTTCTTGATGCGCGCTGGCAAAATACAGGCCGCGTAAAAACGGCGCTTCGGTTTGTTGGCCGGGCTCAAACGCGGCACGCACCAGCGTCGTCACGGCGTGCTTGAGTGCAAAAAATTCTTCCGGAAACAGCAGCGCTTGGGTTTCCATTTCGGGCGCGTACTTCGAACCCAGAATGACCATGCGCAAACGGCTTAACTCTTCACGCAATTGTGTAAACGCGGTGTCGACAAAGCGCACCGGCGCGCCTGCATCGAAGCTCTGCGCGTTGATTGCGCCCATCGCTTGATTAAAAGTTGCATCGGGAAAGCTCTGGAAAAAACGCGTCATACCGTGAATCTGGTCGCAATGCGTGACCAGCAGATACACCGGGCAGCGCACGCCCAGCACGCGCATCACCTCGCCCAGCCGTTGACGCAGATTAATGCCAAGCTCGTGCCCCTGCGCTTGCCCGCCCGACAGCAGCACATTGGCGGGCACACACACTACGACACCGTTGAGTGCAGGCAAATTGCGGGTTTTGCGCAGCATCTGCAACAAGGTATGCCACGCTTGACCGTCAGACGGGGTACTGTGTGCCACGAAATAACCCGGCGTGTCGATCAAGATGGCGTCGTCGAGAAAATACCATTCGCCGCTGTCGGCACCCTGCGCCTTGCGAAAGCCTGCGATCACTTCCGAAATCGGCATGGCCAGACGGCTGTTCTTAATCGCGGTGGTTTTGCCTGCACCGGGTGGGCCGATCATCAGATACCACGGCGCGCTCGTAATCGGATTGCCGGCCGTGCGCAGTTTGGCCTTGCGCAGTTGTTTGATGGTGTCGGCCCAGGTGGTCTGCATCAAACGGCGACGCTGCTGGATTTCCATATTTCGCGCGGTTGCGCCGGACGCCTGTGCCGCAGCTTGACTTTCGCTGCGCCTGCGCAGCAACGCGCGGATCCCGCGCACGATCAGCACCAGCGTGGTAATCGCCACGATGACGCCCAGCAACAGCACCAGGAACATCCACCACGGCCATTCCATTTTCATCACCAGCAAAATATCGCCGGAAATCACCAGCACCAACACGAGGCCGACAACAATCCATTTCAACACCGGCCCCATCTAACCCTCCCGCACATGCAACATGACGTTGTCGACCACGCCATTGAGCACAAAAAAATAAATCAACAGTAATGCCAGCACCAGCAACGGCGGCAACAGAATTAACAACCAGCGCATGAAGGGATGCATGCTCATGGCACCCTTGGCCGCAGGAACTTCACCGGCCGGAGTTTTGTACGCACCGTCAAACAAGAGGCCGCGCGCATAACTCACTGGCTCCAAGACCTGACCGATGAGCGAACGTAAATTGGATTTTTTCAGTTGATCGCGCAGGAACTCATCGCCCTCCATCGAATAGCGCCCGGCGAACCCCAATCCCAAACACAAATAATAAATTTCACGCACGTCGTTCTGGTCGGGATGCAGGAGATTCAGACGATCAAAAAATTCGGTGCCGGCGTTCACCGTATTGTAGTACTCGCTTTGCAGCAGCCGGCGTTGCCACGCGCTGCGATGCTGCCACGGCGAGTTCATCACGGTTTCGTCGATCCAAGCACATAACGCAAAACGCGCGTCGTCGTAACTGCGCGGGTCGATGCTAGCCGTCACCATGTTTTGCGCGCTGTCTTGTATGAGCTGACGGATTTTGCCGTTCACCTGCTCGAAGGATGGTTGTGCCAGCGCACAGGTTTTTTTGAATAGCGCGGTGTAAGCCAGTACATCAACAAAACAATCCAGCAAGGCACGCGAGGCGCTACTTGCCATAGATCACCATGAGCTCAATATTGACATCACCGAGCGGAGCGTCGAAATAAACTGCCATGTTCAGCCGATTGTGAATGGCGTCCCACGCAGCAGCGTGTTGGTCAACCTGAAAGTAAATGCTGTCGCTGCTGCGCGGCAACTGGCTGGGCGGCGACGCATCGTAAACCACCGGCACGCCGGGCAGCGCGCGCGCAATCAAGATGGGGAGATTCTCGCGCGAGCTGACCTTTGCCGTGGACTGCAATGCATTGACCACGGTCGCGGCCGGCACGTCGGTACGCACGCGCACGTAATACTGGTTGGCACCCTGGAAGGCGCGCTCGGTCATATCCGCGCCGTAATACGTGCCGTCGAATAACAACGGCACCTGATAATCGGGGCCGGCGGTGAGTTCGTCCAGCAGTTTCACAATCAGGGTCACGGCCGCACCGAAACACCCGCCGAGATTGTCGTGCTGGTAGGGCGGCAACTCATCGTCTTTACTCGTTCCCACCATGCCGAATACGTCGTGTTGCGTGGAAAATGTCGACAATTCGCCGGCGATTTGTCGCAGCAGCCCATAAAACTGCCAAGGATGCGTACTGCCGTCGTCAAGCCAGTGATGCAGCAGTGGAATATGGCGATTAAGCGTCAACAATGCGAGCAGATACACCATGTCGCGCGAACCCATGGCGAAGTTTTCCAGGCCGCGATCCTGCTTATACAAAGCCAGTTCGCGACCGCGCGCGGTCAACTGCTCTTTTATTTCACGTAACAAAATTGACAACACCGGCGACGTGCTCACATGCAACAACGGCGGAATGAATTGAGTAATCGCTTTTACTTCGGCGCCCAGGCGTTGCAATTCGACGATTTTAATCAGATGAAAATCCACCGCCTTAGCGGCTTCATCGTCGATAAAAATCTCCAGGTGGTAATCGAGAAAGAAAATCTCGTCTTGTTTTTCATCGCTGAATAAATCCGGCGTGGGCGTGGGCGACACGGCAACTTCATAGCGCGTTGCGGCAAGGCGATCCGCCTCTTTACGATCTGCCGCTTGCGCCATGTCGCCCGGCGCACTGACATTGTTTTTGCCGGGCGCGACGATCTTCAGACCCAGATAGACCGACATCGGTTCGCCCGAATTGTCCCACAAGCCCTCTAACGAACGGCGCTGCAGCCGCGCATTACCCGGATAGCTGATCGCAGATCCGTCATGGAAAACCGCCTCGCATTTATCGAGTTCGAAAATCTGGTTGTTGAGCGCTGACTGGACCAGCGACAACTGGCGAATGCCCCAGGCATGCGGCTGCACACGGCCGATTTGCTCGTAGGTATAGGCGTGTTGAAACTGATCATGTTGCTGAAAATGTTGCGGCCGAAGGAACAGACCTTCATGCCAGTAAATGGGCCGGATTGGTTTCATTATGATCTCCGTAAACCGTCATCGTGGGTGCTTTCTGGTTCGACTACGGGTTACGACGACGGTTTGGGTGCGGTCGCGATTCCATCACGTCCCAGACGTAGGTCGATCAACATCTGCGGGCCACCGGCACTCCAGAAATATCCTCCCGTCAGCGTGATCGGATACAAACGACTAAAGTTGCTTTGCCCCTGCATCGAGTAGAACCCGGCAACGATGGCGACATAACGCGCACCCTCTACTTGATCCATTATGAATGAAGTATTTTCATCGGGTTGCACGGTGGCGCGGCGGCGCGCCAACACCGAGGCATCGAACTGCTTTCCTTCCAGCAACTGCACTACACCATCGGAGCTTTCAAGCATCTGCTTGTAGACGTTGGGATCGGAAAGTTCGTAGACCGCCAGCACCAGTGTGTGCGACTGATTGTTGAAGAAGTTAAGATCCGACGCAGCGGTGATCTTGATCCGGATAGCGTCCTTCACATACGGCGGAATTTCTTTACCTTTGTTCGCGCATCCCACCATCAGCACTAACGCGCACAAACAAGCAAACCGGACCATCATTGATTTTTTTTTCATAAATTCCCGTTTAGCGTGAACGTTCTTCCTGCACATATTTTTTGTAGGCGGCTTTGTAGTCGCGCACCAAGCGGCCCTTATTATGGTACATCTCAAGCTGACTGAATTTCTCCACTACCGCATCGAACAACGCTCCTTTGTAGGCTGCCTCACTGGACAGCGTTTTCTTCGGCAGGTTTTTTTTGATCATCTCGGGATTAAGCGCATTCAACACCCGCTCAAACGATTCACGCGCCGCATGCTCCAGCGCGTGATCGTGCGCCTGCAAGTCATGCGCGGCGCGCTCCAACAGTGCCGACAAAGGCAGCCCGGGTTTATGTACCGTTTCAGCCAACACCTGTGCCCGCGCGCTGAGGCGCTGCACGGCGGTGAGCAGCAATTTCAATTCATCGGTGCCTTGCACAATGGACGCACCGTCAACCAGTCGCGCGAGTTGCTGAATAGCATCCCGCCATGGGCCTAGCTCGGTTGCGGGAGTGGGTGTGCCGGTTGCCAACGGCGCGACTGCAAACTCGCTGGCCACCGCGCGCAGTACATTGGTCAGCGCATTGCGCGGCACTTCTTTTAAATAGTGCGCCAGACAAATTCGCAACAGTCGATCCCGCTGCGCGGGCGCCACACCATATGCACGCCGATAAACTGCACGTAAATAGTGAGCGACATCAGCGGCGGCGGCAACCATACACTAACGTTGCTTGTCTTTGGAAATAATGATGGTCGCTTCCAGATTTTCTTCCGTCGCAGGCACTGGCAGCGGTGCACGCGTGGAACTCACGGCTGACGCCGGCATGCTCGTGGCGGGCGCGGACGGCATTGTTGAGCCACGTTTGATAATGATGGTGGACTCCATATCATGCTCATGCGCAGCCTCCGACATCACGTTGACTGGCGGGATCTCTGAAAACAATTCCGGCTGTGCAAGCACAGCAGGTCTTGCTGCCGGCATTGCGCTGAGCGCGCCTGCGGATTCGAACCAGCGCGGATCGCGAATCAATTCATTCATGAGCTCACCCAAATCCTGCTCCATCCGTGGTGGGTCGATAAATAAGGCGGTAGCCACCCGTGCACACAGCGCTTCAACATCGGTCAATACCCGGCTGATCACCGTGTCGAGCGTGTCTTCCGCTTGTGATGAATAACTAAAATTAGGAATTTGCGTCAGGAGCTTGAGGCCAAGCTCCAATACACGTTGCCACAGATCCGCAGGAATAGAATTGGCGCGCGACGACGTTTTGGCGACAAATAATTGAGTTGATTGCAGCACCGGCGAACGCATCGCCGATTCAATTAGCACATTCGCATTTCCGGCCGAGGCCGTCAGCAAAGATGTGAGCGCAGAATTCACCTCGACAACCATTTGGCCTGGATTGGTCAGCAAGGTGCGAAACCAGCACAGCCCCAACTCGCGTAATACTGATTGGGTCGATGCGCCCACACTGGCAGGCATAGGCTCGATGCTGAACGTCCAAAAAAGCGGGAGATGCGTTACGCTCGGAACCAATTTAATTTGGCACTGGCTGAGATTTATACGCGTCGTTCGGCAGCGCCTGACCATCTCGGACAGCAACGACACCTTCAGCCATAACACCTCCAATCCAATGCGCCCCAACACATCACGGGTATACATTAAATCCGCATCTCCGGGCGAACCCAGACGCCGACAGTACTCCTCGTAGGACAACGAAGCTTCAAATGTAAAGTTATTTTCGTCTGTCATAATTGCGAGTCGCTATCGAAACAAGCCGGCAAGTTAACGGCGGCTCAGCCTCGTTGTCAATCCAATTTGCGTTGTCACTAACTCACGCGACCAAGAGCGATGGCTCGCCTTAATCACAAGTTCACGAAAGTCGATGAGATAAATTAAGGACAGCCGGAAAATACACTTCCCTCACTGTCGAAAATCCCCCCTTCACGTCAATGATTTACGGCATCAATCGCACCCACTGGTTCGCTGGCGAGGATGCTATACGAGCAAGGTAACAGCGCTACCAAAAATCTTTTCCTTCACCTGCGGTTTCGGTTACTCCTTCTCTCTTTGAAAGCACCCCACCACTCTCCTCCATTGCCAATTCCGTCGCCTATAAGCCAGTGAACAATTGTCGAAAATTCTTACATTGAATTTGGCCAGTGGTTGATTAACTTAAGTATAAACATAAGGATACGTAACTGGCCCGAACAGTGCATTACATAGCCATAGTATTTAACCTATCGCTGTAGATGCACTGGAGAAATTATGAACCGTATTTCCAAACTTACCGCTTCAATGACTATTGCAGCCGCCACCCTGTTAAGTGCGCAGCAAGCCCAAGCCCTCGCCATCAGCATTAGCGATGGCGTGAGCACAATCTCTGCTTCGGACACCAATAACGACGGCGTAGTCTTCCTGAATTCGGCACTGGGCGCATGGGGCGTCAATGTCGTCACTGGCCTAGCTGACCCCGCCATCGGCACTCCGCAAACTTACGGGCTGCACCTGAATTCGGTAAACGTCGGCGGCGGTAAGGGAACCCTAACCGTTATGATTTCCGATACAAACCTGACCCGATTTGACTCCCATTTTGTGACCTCGCTGGGCGGCACGACTGGCGGCACGGCGTCATTCGATACCTACCTGAGCGCGAGCAATACGGAATTTGGTCTTGATACTTTGTTAGCTTCGTCGGGGCCGTATAACGGCGCATTTTCCGATACCGACTCGGGTTACATCAACGGGCTAATCGGCCAGTACTCGATGACACTGGTTGGTTACATTACGCATGATCAAGCATGGGACATTTCAAGCTTCGACTATGAAGTTAAAGTCCCCGAACCGATGACCCTGGCGTTGTTTGGCGCGGGCTTGATCGGCATGGGCTTGGTCGGTCGTCGTAAACGCCAAAGCTAAATCAAAAATCACGTTTTGATTCTAACAAGCCCCGGTTGATCGGGGCTTTTTTTGCCCGATTAATTTCAACCACACGGACTGAAGCCAGTGATTACGGCCGCTTGTTGCGCGCACCACGCTCGGCTACTTTGCGGTAGGGATTCGTGCTGCTCTTGAATTCCAACTTCAACGGTGTGCCACGGATGTGCAAATCATCGCGGAATTTCTTGGCGAGAAATCGCTTGTAGGCTTCGGGGACCGCATCGGTTTGATTGCCGTGAATAATGATCAGCGGCGGATTTTTTCCGCCTTGATGCGCGTAACGCAGCTTGATACGTCGTCCATGCACCAGCGGCGGCTGATGTTGTAGCAATGCTTCTTCAAGTAACCGCGTCAGCACTGGCGTGGGAAACGAGCTCATCGCAGCCGTGTAGGATTCGGCAACAGAATCGAACAGATCGCCCACGCCGCTGCCATGCAACGCTGAAATAAAATGAAAGCGTGCATAATCCAAAAACGACAGCTTCCGCTCCAGTTCGGTTTTGATGCGCTCGCGCTTGTCGGACGCCAGCCCATCCCACTTGTTGATTGCGATGACCAAGCCGCGACCGGCATTCAACAGATGCCCAAGCAAATGCGCATCCTGATTGCTGACCTCTTGTTGCGCATCGAGCACTAAAATAACCACATGCGCCACTTCGATGGCTTGCAGCGCCTTAATGACACTGAATTTTTCGATGGCCTCGGTCACATGGCCGCGGCGTCGCACGCCGGCGGTGTCGATCAGGGTGTAACGTTGCGCATCGCGGGTAAAGGGAATAGAAATGCTGTCACGCGTCGTGCCCGGCATGTCGAACACAATCACGCGGTTTTCGCCCAGCATGCGATTCACTAAGGTGGACTTGCCCACGTTCGGGCGCCCGATAATCGCGATGCGGATGCCATCACTTTCGCTGGGCGTATCTTCCGTTGCCGGAAATGCGCCTAACACCGCTTCCATTAACGTTGTGACACCGCTGCCGTGCGACGCGGCAATCAGCCAGGGTTCGCCCAAAGCCAATGCATGGAATTCCGTGCGCGCAAGGTCTGGGTTCAAGCCTTCGGATTTATTAACAATAAGGTATACCGGTTTGCCGGTACGACGTAACTCTGCTGCGATGGTCTCGTCCGCCGTAGTTAGACCTTCGCGCACATCGACGAGAAAAAAGATCACATCGGATTCACGCATCGCAGCGCGCGCCTGTTCGGCAGTCAACGCCTCGATGCCTTCATCAGAGCCGCTCAACCCACCGGTATCAACCACGATGTAGCCGCGCCCACCGACGCGACCGATACCGTAATTACGGTCGCGCGTCAGCCCTGGCTGATCGGCCACCAGTGCATCGCGAGTGCGCGTCAGACAGTTAAACAGCGTGGATTTGCCGACGTTCGGCCGACCTACAATAGCGATGACGAGTTGCATGATTGAATATGTCGCGACCTGTTACCGGTCGGTTATGGGTGCGCGGCGCGCACCCGAATAAAACCAGACTAAAAATTATGAACCAGTACGAAACGCCGCCAAGACGCCATTCTCATCGCGCACGTAAAGCTTTTGATCAGAGGACCAGGGCGCAATACGAATTCCACCCGGCACGGAAAAAGCCGGCGTCTCATCATCATAATTTACCTTGCCGGATACGACCGCACGCCGATCCGCATCATCCATGCGTACCCGCGCCACAAAGCGCCCATCGGTACGCGTCATCCAATGAATATAGCCTTGATAATCGCCCACGGCGATGTACTCACCCAACAGTGCGGGTGCCGTGGTTACGCGCCCATGGAGCTTGTCCTGACGCCACAGGGTCGCGCCCGAAGTGCGGTCCAAGGCCCACAGCTCGCCGTTGTTGTCACTGAAATACACGTGGCCTTCATCAAGGGCAATATTCACATACGAGGATGCCTCACGTGACCATACAATCTGCCCGCTCTCAAGTGTAAGTGCCGCAACTTGACCTTGATAGGTCACGGTATAGACCATGTTGTCGAACACACGCGGTGTGGAATCGATGTCGATCAGTCGTTCGATCTCCGAGCGTCCGCGCGATACCGCGACTGCGGTTTCCCACAGACGCTTGCCGTTATGCAAATTAAACGCCGCCAAGTGGCCGCTGGCGAAGCCAACGATCACCCGTTCACCCACCACGACCGGGCGTCCGCCACCGCGTAGACTCAAGGCCGGCACGGTATTGGAACTCACCCAAATGCGCTGCCCAGTGCGCGCATCAAGCGCCACCACCTTGCCATCGCCGACGCTCACAATTACTTTGTCGGCAGTCACTTGCGGCGCCGCGAGAATTTCGCTCGACAACGGCGTACGCCATTTAATATCACCACCCGTGGTGTCCAAACCAAACAACTCGCCGTCTTCACTACCCACAACCAACAGGCCGTTTCCGGCACCGGCACCCGCCGACAGCTTTGCGTCTAACTTGATGTCCCAGCGGAACGTGCCCCGCGTTGCGTCGTAGCACGCGACCCGGCCGTTGGATTCCGTGGTAAAGATTTGTCCGTCGTATTCGACCGGCACCAAACTGAAACCACGACGTTTAGGATCAACATTTAACTGTGCGCTCCATGCGAGCTTGACCGGTAACGTGGCCTGGAATGTCACCAAGTCAGCCGGGTGACTGGTGTCGTTTTCCGAAATCACTTTGTCGCCGCCACACGCGCACAACAGGGATGCGAGCGCCATTAAGATGCCGATCTGTTTCATGTACGCGGCAACTCGGCCGGCGCGGTGCCGCCACCGACATCATCCAGCTTCATTTGCAACTCCTCGCGATTGCGCGCCTGCGGTGTAAGCGCGGCGATGGCACTGCGATAGGCGCTGCGCGCATTGTCGACCTGACCCAGCGCGCGGTAGAGATCGCCTTCCAATTCTTTTTGTGCTGCTGTAAAACCCGGCGGTGGTTCGTTGTCCAACAGGGTAAGCGCTTGTTGCGCTTCGCCACCCACCATCAACACGCGGGCCAGGCGCAGACGTGCAATGTTGACCATTTCCTGCGGCTTGCCGTGATCCAGCACCCACTGCAAATGGGTGCGAGCGGCGGTGGTGTCGCCTTGTTCCAGTTTTACTTTGGCACTGCCCAGCGCCGCCAAGGTTGCGTACGGCGTGTTGTCGTATTGGCCCAAAATGCGCGCGCCTTGCTCCAACGCCGCATCCGACTTGCCCGCTTTCATTGCAGTAAGCATGGCCTGATAGAGCACGGACGCCGCATCGCTTTGCGTATCTTTATAATCGACCCAGGCGCGCCCACCCAGAATAATGGCCATGCCTGCGATCAACGCAACGAGGGTGCTGCGCGCGTTTTTTGCCCACCACTGTTTCAATGACTCAACTTGCTGGTCTTCGGTTTGATAAACTTCCACGTGCTTCTCCCAATTTGTTAGATAAGTTCGCGTAACAACGCGGCTAATGTGTCCATGGGCACTTCTTGTTGCGCGCGCTCTTCACGCAAGAATTTTACACCCACAACGTTCTTCGCCAATTCTTCATCACCCAGCAACAACGCAACACGCGCACCGGATTTGTCCGCACGCTTGAACTGCGCTTTAAATCCACCGCCGCCGCAATTCATCACCAGACGTAATCCCGCCACCGCATCGCGTAACGCTTCGGCTAATTTTACACCGGCACGCTCCGCAGTCGCGCCTGCCACTAACAGATAGGCATGCGGTGCCTGCAAGCCGGCTTGCGTCTCCACCAGACTCAGCAAGCGCTCCAGACCGATGGCAAAGCCAATCGCCGGAGTCGCTTTACCACCGAGCTGCTCGACCAGACCGTCATAGCGACCGCCCGCGCACACGGTACCTTGCGCACCCAATTGATCCGTCACCCACTCGAACACGGTTTTGCTGTAATAGTCTAGACCGCGCACCAAGCGTGGATTCACGGAATACTGCACGCCGGCGCTATCGAGCAGGTCTTTTAAACGTTCGAAATGCGCAAGCGATTCGGCGTCCAGATGTTCCAGCAATTGCGGCGCTGCAAGAATCAATTCGCGCATGGCCGGATTTTTACTGTCGAGAATCCGCAACGGGTTAGTGCTCAAACGCCGCTGGCTGTCTTCATCTAACAGCGCCTGATGGCCGGAAAAATACTCGACCAAGCGAGCTCGATAGACCTGCCGCGCCGCCAACGTGCCCAGCGAATTTATTTGCAGGGCTAGACTGGTAACACCCAACGATTTCCAGATACGCGCCGTCATCGCGATCAACTCGGCGTCAATATCCGGCCCCTCCATGCCCAAAGCTTCGATCCCGGCTTGGTGAAACTGGCGATAGCGGCCTTTCTGCGGACGTTCGTGCCGGAACATTGCACCCATATACCACAGACGCTGAATCTGGTTGTACAACAAGCCATGTTCGATGCCCGCGCGCACGCAGCCGGCCGTGCCTTCCGGGCGCAACGACAAGCGTTCGTGATTTAAGTCTTCGAACGTGTACATTTCCTTTTCGACGATGTCAGTGACCGCGCCGATGGAGCGCTCGAACAACTCGGCTTTTTCAGCCAGTGGCAAACGGATTTCGCTGTAACCATAGGCGCCGAAGGTTTCGCGCAGCGTCTGCTCCACACGCTGCCACAACGGAGTTTCCTGCGGCAGAATATCTTTCATACCGCGCACGGCCTGGATTTGTTGCGACATGGTGGTTTATTCGACGGCGACGGGCTGAATCGGAATCACACGGCGCGTGTCGGCGTCGCTTTCCTTGCGCAACTGGATCTGACGACGAATCGCTTTTTCCAACTCGTCGACCAACTGCGCGTTGTCGACTTTATGGTCAGGCTTGCCGTCGACATACATCAAATTGTGCGGCGTGCCGCCAGCTAAACCGACGCCGGCTTCGCGCGCTTCGCCGGGACCATTGACCACACAGCCGATCACAGCGACATCGAGCGGCTCGGTGATGTCTTCCAGGCGTATCTCCAAGGCGTTCACCGTGGAGATCACATCGAAATTCTGCCGCGAGCATGACGGGCACGCGATCAAGTTGATGCCTTTGCTGCGAATATGCAGGCTCTTTAAAATGTCAAAACCCACCTTAATTTCTTCCACCGGATCAGCCGCCAACGACACGCGGATGGTGTCGCCAATGCCTTCGGCCAGCAGCATGCCCATGCCGACCGCCGACTTCACCGCACCGGAACGAAAGCCGCCGGCTTCTGTGATACCCAGGTGCAGGGGGTTGTCGATTTGCGCGGCCAGCAAGCGATAGGCTGCCACCGCCATGAACACGTCCGACGCCTTCACGCTGACTTTGAAATTATTGAAATTCAAGCGCGCTAAAATTTCCACATGCCGCAACGCCGACTCCACCAGCGCTTCGGGTGACGGCTCGCCGTACTTTTTCTGCAATTCTTTTTCCAGCGAGCCGGCATTCACACCGATGCGGATCGGCACGTTTTTATCGCGCGCCGACTCCACCACCGCATGCACGCGGTCATCACGGCCGATGTTGCCCGGGTTGATGCGCAAACAGTCAACGCCCAGCTCAAGCACGCGCAACGCGATGCGATGATCGAAGTGGATGTCGGACACCAACGGCACCGTCACGCGCTTACGAATTGCACCGAACGCCTCGGCTGCATCCATTGAGGGCACCGACACGCGCACGATATCGGCGCCAGCTTTTTGGATACGCTCGATCTGTGCAATCGTGGCATCGACGTCGGTGGTTTCGGTATTGGTCATGCTCTGCACCGAAACCGGCGCATCGCCGCCGACTGCGACTGAGCCGACCATGATTTGGCGCGATTTACGCCGTGCGATGTGATGTTTGTAAAGCATAGCTATTCGCCTCCGGATTCAACGCGATTGTCTTGCGCCGAACCCACTTGAAATACGGCCGACTCACGCAACTGATGCGGCGCCATGTCAAAACGCGCCCCATTCAACCGCACTTGCACACTCTTGACCGCGCCCAACATCAGTTTGAACGGCGCCTGCCCTTTAACGATACGCGTTTCACCCGCACGCACGGCTTCGTACACCAAACGCCGCTCGCCGGCGTCGTAAATCTCCACCCACGAATCGCCGCTGAATTCCAATACCAATGCTGCCACCGGCGTTGAAGGCGGCAACGCCTCAATCACATCCGCGCCGACCGTGCTCACCGCCACGGAATTGTCTTGCGCCGGAAAACTCGGGTCGGTTGTGCGCTCCGGGGCCGGGGTCGCGACAACCTCGGGAGTGATGCTCGGCAGCACCTGTCGCGGTGATGACTTCACCGATGACTCCGGTTTGGTACTCCGCTCGGTCATTTGAAACACCAGCCAGCTACCCAACAGCAACGCAGCCAGCATTCCCACCGCGCCTAACCAAGCCGGGCGCGACTGCGAGGTCTCAAGCGTACGTGGCGTGTACAGCTTGGTCGACACCAGTGTCGATTTCACCCCGGCAATGTGTTCGCGTACACCAGGATAATTTTCCACAATCTCGTCGGACGGCAAATTCAGAAATTTGGCATAAGCGCGCAAATAACCGCAAATATAGGATGGGCCCGGCAAGCGACTCAGGTCTTGCTGTTCGAGCGCGTCGAGATGCCGCACCTGTAAATGTAACTGACCCGCAACTTCTTCGATGCTCAGTTGCCGCGCCAGACGTGCTCGCAGCAAGCGTTGCCCGACGTTAACCACAGCGTCCGGCGTCGCCTCTTGAATATTGTCGTGCTCCGTCACTTTGAAAACCCTGCTTCGAGCGCCTTGATCTGTTGCGCCTCGCTGGAATCCGGAAACTGCGTATAGAGCTGCGTCATGTAAGCTTGCACCGCCGCATGATCGCCCAACTGATGCTCGACTTGCACCGCCATAAACAGCCCCTGCGCGGGCAATTGCGCGGTCACTTCATAGCGTTGCAAATAGCCGCGCGCATTTAAATATTGTTTGCGCCCAAACTGAACCCGCGCCATTCCCAATAACGCGCCAAGCAAATTGGCATCGACTTTCAACGCCTGGCGTAAATAATTTTCTGCTTTATCAAGGTCAGGCACGCGCAAGGCGCACAAACCGGCATTTTCCAGCGCGGCAGCCGGAGTCGCGTAGGTCGGGTCGCGCAAGGCTACACGAAATTGTTCCTCGCCTTCGACAAAGCGCCCTTGTCCGCACAGAAAGGCGCCAAAATTATTGTGCACACCACCATCTTGCGGCAGCAGTTTGAGTGCAATGCGATAGTGTTGCTCAGCCAATTCCATCTGTCCAAATTCCTGATAAGCCAGAGCCAGCGAATGTTGCGCCGGCGCGTATTCTGCGTCCGCGTCAAGCGCTCGTTGCAATTTTTCAATCGCAAGTTTGCGCTCGCCTTGCTGCAAATAACCCAAGCCCAATTCGGTGTTGGTGCGGGCGATGCGTTCCTTGGCGGAAGGCTCCGAGCGCGTGGCCGAAGTTTCACACGCACTTACAGCAAGGGTAACCGCGAGCGCGACAATTACACGTCGCACGTGGCCGGTCCTTGCGCAATCACGAGACGCTTGATTGAACGCTTGGTACGGTCCATCACTTGGCCGGCTAATTGCCCGCACGCGGCATCAATGTCGCCACCACGGGTACGACGGGTGATGGTGACATAACCGGCCTGGGTGAGAATTTCATGGAAGCGATCAATCGCGTCCTGCGACGAACGCGCATATTTGGTTTGCGGGAACGCATTAAACGGAATGAGATTGACCTTGGACGGCACATCGCGCAGCAATTTAGCCAGCGCGCGCGCATGTTGCGGCGTGTCGTTGATGCCGTCAAGCATGACATATTCAAAGGTGACGCGATTATTGCTGCGCGAGTCATGGTCGACATAGCGACGGCAGGCGTCCAGCAACACGCGGATCGGATATTTTTTATTGAGCGGCACCAACACGTTGCGCAGCTCGTCGTCGGGCGCATGCAACGACACCGCCAGCGCTACGTCGCTAACTTCCTTCAATGCGTCGATACCCGGCACCACACCGGCCGTGCTGAGCGTGATGCGGCGCTTCGACAAGCCGTAGGAAAAATCTTCGCGCATCAGCGCAATCGCACTCACCACGTTGTCGAAATTCAACAGCGGTTCGCCCATGCCCATCATCACCACGTTGGTGATTTTACGATGCACCGGGCTGTGGCCCAGCGCGCGCGCCGCATTCCACACCTGACCGATGATTTCGGCCACGCTCAAGTTGCGATTGAACCCCTGCTGCGCGGTCGAACAAAACGTGCAGTTCAGCATGCAACCGACTTGCGACGACACACACAAGGTGCCGCGCTCATCCTCGGGAATAAACACGGTCTCGACACAATTCACGCCGTCGACGCGCATCAACCATTTGCGTGTGCCGTCCTGGGATTCCAGATCGCTGACAATCTCCGGCGCCTTGATTTCGGCGATCTCGCCCAGCTTGTAGCGCAAATCCTTGCTGATGTTAGTCATCGCAGCAAACTGATCGACCAAGCCCTGGTGCAACCACTTCAACACCTGCGAGGCGCGAAACGGTTTCTCGCCGCTGGCGGCGAAAAACGCCTCCAGTGCGCTGCGGTCGAGATTCAGCAAATTGGTTTTTTCAGGATTTGTCATGAGTGCGCCTCGCGGCCAGCGAGTTAATTGTTACGCGCGCAGATGTCGCTGCCGCTGAAGAAAAATGCGATTTCCTGCTTGGCGGTCTCGGCGGCGTCGGAACCATGCACCGAATTGGCTTCAATCGACTCGGCGAAATCCGCACGGATGGTGCCCTTGGCGGCTTTTTTCGGATCGGTTGCGCCCATCACTTCGCGGTTCTTGGCTATCGCATTGTCGCCTTCCAACACCTGCACGACCACCGGGCCGGAACTCATGTACGCGCATAAATCTTTATAAAACGGCCGCTCCTTGTGCACCGCATAAAACTGCCCGGCCTGCTCGCGACTCATATGCAGCATGCGCGACGCAACCACGCGCAGCCCCGCCTGTTCGAAACGAGCGATGATCTGCCCAATGACATTCTTCGCCACCGCATCGGGTTTAATGATCGAAAAGGTACGTTCAAGCGCCATGCAAATTCTCCGCGTCACAGGATGCTCGCCGCAGCGAGCAAGATATTGTTCTGGTTAAAGGAAGGGGCACATTCTACGCGCCGGAGGGTAGGCCGGGCAATGAGTGCGCGTGAACGAAGCTCAGGCTCGGCACCAGTAACCCAGCCGTTCGCAGGTATTGGCTTGCGCTACTTACTAATTCAGTGGCTTGGCATTTGGAAATGCGCGCACCGCCGGGAACTGGCGAGTGCAGCAGTGGTGTTTCCGCAATAGATCAGCGCTGCGGATTGGAGTGGAGTCTGCGCCCAAGACACCGCAGATAAACCTTGACTGTACTCATTGCTTCATGCCTTACGCACCATCGTCTACGACTTCCCTGAACTCGAACTTGGCAATATGGGCACTTGCCCTGCGTTTGCTGCCGACCGCGAACGTCATATCGATGAACGACATGCAACGGAGTCAACGCGAAGTGTGAAAATTACCACTCTCACTCCTCGACCTTGACGTTTTCAAACGGCTAACTAAAATTCTCATGGTCTGACCCTATTCGTGGTGTCGCCCCGAGCAGTAACCGCCTCGATTGCCGTGCGTCGCAATGACTTGTAATCCTTAATCCGTAGCCGTCCTGAGTCGTATCTGTACGTCATCACTTTGCGTTGAGCTTGAGTTTGCGGCTCGATTTTAGAGAGGAACATGCCTGCTTTCGTAGGCGCACTAAATAATCGTGTCTGACCCTATATTACTCGATAAGGTACATACAATGACGGCCAAGCATTTCATGCCTTTTGTACTACTGAGCCTTGCGATAGCACCTATAGTCCTGCACGCACAGGAGGATAATATTTCGGTAACGGCATCAACAATAGTGGGCGGCGGTGAAATTAAAAACGCAAAAATTATACGCATACAAGTAACTCAAGAAATGGCTGAGATGTTTAATGAGCAGCTTAAAGCGGCTAACATGAAAACTAAAGATGGTGGAGTTATTACTGAAATTAAAAAGGACGATGTTATTACAAAAGGGAAGATTTCGAGCGGGAAACTTGACACCGGAATAGCGACCAAAGCAACCATTCCTTCAAGCGCTCTCAAAGACATCCTGATCGTGGACCTAAAGGATGATTTGGTCAAAATAAGCGAGATGAATGACGTTAAACTCATTCGTGCGACTGTCAAAAATGTGTCTTTTGACATAGATACAGACTTAGAAGTCACCAGAGGAACAGACCAGGCTACGTTTCGACTAAAAAATGCACCCCCCGAACTAGGTACTTTTGTGTTTAATGATGTGAGGTTGGACGGCGCTAAATTGGAGGATGTAACTATTGATCGACTAGCGATTGCAGAGCCAAAAACACAAAAGATTACTACTGAGGCAAGCAACATTCCTTTGCAAGGGGATTTTTTCCAGTTTAAGGCCAAGGTAAGCAAATTTCGCTTGTCAGACACAGGCGTCGGCGGACCTGAAGTGACTGCCCCAAAGGGCGCTTGCTTCCGAGTATCCCAAGAGATCCCAGATGTAACTCAAAGCGACGGCTCGAAATCCGTAATGGCAAGAGGGACTTTTGTCACAGGGTGGGATGGGTGGCCTTTTGGGGAGAAGTTTGGGGAGTGGTCATATGGATTTTTCACCAATCTTGTACTACCCCCATATATTTGTGCAGGTGGCTTTGAGCTCAAAGCGGCCAAGCCTAAGATTGATCCCGATGCTTCATACGACGTTCCAAAGCAGGTGCTCATTTCGGACCGTGATCGACTGCGTTTTGGATGGACGTATGGGATCCTTGTTGCACCTTTTAAATACTACGCAAAGACCGGCGAATTTAACGCTGGAGCCACCGTCGGCCCGTATCTTGGTTATCGACTTTATGATCGCCCCGGCGCCGCATCTGTGGGAGCGCTTTCAATTGGAACTGCCAACGCAACCATAACGGTAACAGATGCAGACGGTAATAAGAGTTCATCAACTGAAACCGGTATTTCGACATCGGTAGCTTGGTTGGTTGATGTGAAAAATTCATTTAATGTTGGCTTTTTGGCGGGGAAAGACTACTTTTCTAAGTCAAAAAATATTCCAGGCAGTAACAAGTTGTGGTTCAGCGTTTCATTCGGGCTGAATCTAAACTAACTACGAAGCAATCGCCGATCAATTCGACTTTAGTGCGATCAATAAACCCGCCGTGATGTTCAGAGTAACGCAAGAAATAGCGTCTAGCTTGCAAAATTGGGAGCCATTAGGGTCGGACACCAATAGCGCGATTTTGAGGACTGGGATTTGCTCAACTCAACCAGCCCGTAACACATCCTCGTAAATCGCTTCCACCGGACAGCATCAATCCTTGCGCCGGCTGACCCTGGTTCGCATAAGAGGTCCGAACTAACCAAATATCTGTACCGGTGCACTGTAATGCTGGCGAATAACAGCGTCTGCGGTGACCAAGGCCGCGCCTTCAATGCGCACCTGAGCGAACAGCACCCGATCAAATGGATCATGCTGATGCAGCAGGTCGTAGATCGCGAGCACGTGACGCGCATCAATTGGCAGCAGTGGAATCGCAGGCCAATCATTTGAGCGACAATGACGCCGCCGCTGCACTCCAGCAGGCGAAACAATTACTCTTTCAAACAATTCATGAACAACAGGTCGCCTGAAGGTTCTTCTACCCCACCGTTCAGGCTCATCCTTGCATTGGAATAGACTCTCGGAGAAGCTGAAGGGTCTGCGTGGTGGTTTATGAATGGTCCAGTTCGATTCAAGAGCAGTCTTGAGTAATATCAAAAATATTCCCATCATCAGCTTCAACAATTTTTATATCTGCGGTTATTTGCTGGTTCTTTTGCCACGTAGACACGCACGATGCGCTGCGGCTTTTGCGCGGTTGCCGCATGCTGCCATGCTGCACCAGCGGCGCGCATGGCTTTTGGTGCGGTCATAGAACATCAAGGTGCACGCATCATTCTCACAGCGACGGACAAGGGTGAAATCCGCATGGCACACCAGATCAGCGATGGCTTCCGCAATCGGCAATAATAATTCTTCAGGTTTTTCCCAACGGCGCATGGGCTGCAT
>JANLTU010000181.1:0-10280 GCA_031363085.1 Gammaproteobacteria bacterium | reverse complement strand
CAACGCCTATGCGGCGAACCAGCCGGTGCATCTGTCCAATGTGATCCTCGCTGGATGGGACATCAGCGGAGCAAAACTTCCCGGCGCGCGATTTGAAGACACGGAATGGAAAGACATAAAACTAGAGCATAGCGTGTTGAGCAACGTGACGTTCACGAAAACAAAGTTACAAGGCGTGGGATTTCAGCAAGCCACCTTAACCGACGTGACCTTTGAAGATACTGAATTACGCAGCACAAGTTTCTACAAAGCCAAACTGCAACGCGTGCGCTTTATTCGCTGCAAGTTTAACGGTGTGAACGTTGATGAGATTATCGAAAGCACAATCGAAATTACCGACTCGAAATTATTAAGCAGCAGCCTGAGTGAAGGGCAACTTATTGCAACAATAAAAAACTCAACGCTTAAGGATGTGGAGTTCACAGACCTTGAACCCACTTCTTCCCTCACCTTCGAGAAGAGTGAGTTGAAGGAAGTAAAGTTTGATCGAGTAATTCTTGAACAACTGACGTTCATTGATAGCAAAATCGTTGAATCGGGCGGAAGCGGTGCCGTGATAGATCATTTCACCGTTACGCGCACGTCTTTAGATTTTGGTCTTGCTGAATCGCGTTTCAAAAGAATTGTCATTTCTGGAAGTGCCCTGAAATCGATGGGCCTGGGAAATAATCAAATTCAAGAATTGGAGATCAGTGATCTGTACCCAGTTTGATGACTTGGGCCTCTATGAAACGAAGCTCGGTTCATTAAAAATCAATCGCTGCGCAGTGAATGGATTTCGTCCGCGCAGCGCGACCATCGACACCTGGAGTGTGAAAGACAGCCGGATAGCCAATAGCAAATTCGAGGGCATGAAAGTAAAAGCTGTAACGTTGGAGAATGTCACCTTAGGCAAGGAGCTCAACTTCACCAACGCCCACATCGACCAGCTCACGGCCAAGAACATCACCAAACTTCCGGGCCTCAACCTCATCACCACCGGCTCGAACGTGAAGTTTGATTAGCCAGCCAACCTACCTCAAAGGCATTGCTCCGGGTGAAACACGCGCCTAACCGACAAAGCCAAACTCAACCCGAGGTTAAGGCCGAATGACTGAGATACGCGACTACCGGCCAAGCGATGCTTTGAGCGTCAATGACCTTGCTGTACAGGCTTTTGAGCAATTCAGAGACGCTTACACCGATTGGCCGGTGTTTCAATCCAAGATCGCAAACTTGTCTGCTCTGGCCAAGGATGGAGAAATCATTGTGGCAGAACAGGATGGCCAGATTGTGGGGGCGGTCGCGTATGTCGGGCCAGACAAGCCTAAGGCGGATTTTTTCCGCGCGGAGTGGCCGATCATGCGGATGCTCGTTGTAGCCCCCAAAGCCCGGGGTCAGGGCGTGGGTCGTGCGCTGGCCCAGGAATGCCTCCGCCGCGCGCAACGTGATGATGCTTCTATTTTTGCGCTGCACACCAGCGAGCTAATGCAGGTGGCCTTGCCCATGTATCAACGCATGGGCTTCCGGTGGTGCTCAGTCGCGCCGATGATTCACGGGGTCAAGTACGACGTGTATACGAAGCAACTTGCCGGCTAATCGCGGAATCAGGTGCCGTTCAATAATTTCTCATTTCGCATAATGTATATTATGTTAAATATGGCCCTGGTCGCTGCCTCGCCATTGCGCGCTGTGGGATGTTCCACAGCAGCTCTGTTTTCTACTCTCACCTATAATTCAGCTTTAGCTGACGCAACACGTTCATCGAACCGTCATGCAGGCGGCGTATAAAAAATTGGCTTACAGGGGGACACCGTCATGTCGTTATACAAACAGTTTTGGCCTATTGGCGCGCTACTTGGCGTGCTGAGCTTGACCATTTACGCAGGGTTCGCAGTTGCGGCCGACGATCCTGCGCTGGATCATGAGAATGATCCAATTGAGTCGCTCGATGAACGTCATGCGGCGGAAATTCCGGTGCAATGGCGTCAAGAAGATTTATCCGCGACTGCCGATCCGCAGCGCTGGGTGCGCTTCAAGATTCTCGGCATCAACGACTTTCACGGCCAGCTTGGCGCGGGCCGGCGCGTTGGCAATCGCCCGGTGGGCAGTGCGCCGATTTTGGCAGCGTATCTGCGTGCTGGGATGGCGCAAGCGGAAAATGCGGCGATACTCGTCCACGCGGGTGATCACGTGGGCGCAACGCCGCCTAACTCGGCGCTGCTGCAGGACGAACCCGCCATGCAGTTTCTGAATCTGCTGGCCAACAACAAGTGTGGCTACACGCACCGCCGAAATTCAAAATGCAACTTGGTCGGCACGCTGGGCAATCATGAGTTCGACGAAGGCAAAGACGAAATGCTGCGTCTGATCTTCGGCGGTCAACATGCCAAGGGCCCGTTCCTCGAAGGCCCGTATCGCGGCGCGAAATTTCCGTACATCTCCGCCAACGTGGTGGAGGCAGCCAGCGGCGCACCGATTCTTCCGCCTTATGTGATCAAAAAAGTGCGCGGCCAGCGTGTCGCCTTCATCGGTGCGGTGCTCAAGGAAACCCCCTCCATCGTCACACCGGCCGGCGTCGCCGGCTTGCAGTTTCTCGACGAGGCCGAGGCTATCAATCGCTCCGTTGCTAAATTAAAGCAGCGCGGCGTGCACGCCATCGTGGTGCTGATCCACCAAGGCACGCGCCAGACCGCGTATGCCGGTCCCACGCAAGACGGTCTACCACCCCTGCTCGGCTCCATCGGCGAGATTGTGAGCCGCCTGGATGACGACGTGGACATCGTGGTTTCGGGTCACGCCCACGCGTTCACCAACACCTTGATGGCGAATCGCAATGGCAAAAAAATTCTGGTGACGCAGGCGTTTTCCGGCGGCAGCGCCTATGCCGACATCGACGTGGCGCTCGATCCCGAGACGCACGATATCGTCGAGAAATCCGCCGCGATTATCACCACCTGGGCTGACGATCCGAATGTCGTGCCGGCCACCGACGTGGCGCAACTGGTCGCCGCCGCCGACGCGCGCGTCGCACCGTTGGTCAATCGCGTGATTGGAACCGCCGCACACGCCATTACGGGTGCCGAAAACGCTGCCGGCGAATCGGCACTCGGCAATCTCATTGCCGACGCCCAGCGCGCCGCGCTGAACACCGACTTTGCCTTCATGAATCCGGGCGGTATCCGCGCCGAGCTCGACGTGGGCGTGGTGCTGTGGGGCGCGCTGTTCGCGGTGCAGCCGTTCAGCAATGACTTGGTCAGCATGACGCTCACCGGCACGCAGATCAAAACGCTGCTGGAACAACAATGGCAGGGGCAACCGTTTCCGCGCCTCTTGAAGGTTTCCGGCTTGGGTTACACCTGGAACACCGCCGCACCGGTCGGCAACCACATTGTGGAAGTGCATCGCACCGACGGCACTGTGCTTGACATGAACGCCACCTACAGCGCGACGGTGAACAGCTTCATCGCGGGCGGCGGCGACAACTTCAGCGTGCTGACACAAGGCAGCCAGCGCGTGGTGGGCCCGGTCGACCTCGACGCCTTGGTGAATTACATCGGTGGGCTCACACAGCCCTTCAGCGCGGCGATCGAGGGGCGCATTGTGCGACAGAACTGATTTTACTTTTCACGCCGGACCGTCATGCGGTCCAGCGTTTGTGGGCCGACATCCAAGATGATTTTCAGTTACCCACGGCTTTCGTATCTGTGCCCTTGAGCTTGTCGAATGAACGCATGCCGGCGATGCCGAGCATGCCCGTGATCAACGTAAGCAAAGTGCCGGTGTCCAGCGGTGGCGGTGCTTTTGCTATCGGCAACCAGGTCAGCAATGGATACACGAGGTACTGGTAAAACAGTGCCAGCACCCCGACCCAGCCAATCGCCGGACGCCAGCCGGCGACAAAGATATTGTTGTTAGCCGCCTCGATCTTGTTCACTTCCGTTTGCGCGGTATTTTGATCCGCGAGCAGTTTCAATTGCAACGAGTCGAACTCGCGCTCCGCCTTGAGGAGTTCATTTCTCTTCTCCAGGCGCTCTTCGTCCGAGGTCACTAATTTGTCAAGACCATCGCCCAGCGACTTGATCACGTCGCCGCCGCCCAGGAGCTGTCCTAAGATTCCAGTGAAATTCATGCCTCACCTCCCAAGGCGCGATTCAGCCAGCCCAATAAGTATTTGGATTGCGATTTATCCCGGTTGCAGATGTGCGTGTAGCGCGCGATTTTGGCAATGGTAAACGTGGAAACAAACCACATCGGATCGGTTTTGTTGATCACCGCCAAGGACTCGCTGCCGATGATGCCGTCGGCGGGATCGATTCCCAACACCGCTTGGGTGATACGGCAGCCGGTTTTCACGCCCATGTTCACGCAGGTGTCGAACATGTGCTCGGCGATCTCTTGCGATTGGATATCATCACCACGGATGCGGTCCCAGTAGTCACGCTTGTAAATTTCGCGCGCCTGCTGCTCCGTAAGGTTGCGGATGTCGACATCCGGGTAGGCGCGCTGCGAAATGCCGTATTTGGTTGCACCGCCCCGGTCGCTCGGATCATCGGTGAACTTGGCGCCGCCTTCGCGCGCCAGCGTGGTGACAATGGCTTTGTTGAAATCGGCCATGGGGTTTACCTCCGTATTGTTACCTGCTCAGCAACAACACCGGTGTCGACATCACGCGCCTAGGCGCACTGGCTCCGGTCAACGATTGATCCTATTGCAAACCAATGCAGGCGCGACGTCATCCCAAAAATATGGCAATTAGCGTGTGAGATTTGCACACTCTTCCTGATATCTATCAGTGTTGGGCAAACTGAGCACCCATTCCCCAAGTGGCGCTTTTCCTTGCATGCCTATCCAGATTCGAGCGAGTTACGATTTCCAGGAACCAACCCACCCGAATCGAGTCCCAGTTAACGGTGCGCCGCTGATCGGCCGCTATACTGGGTACCTATGAGCCGCCGTTCACACATGCTTCGCCGCTGGATCGCCATTGCCGCGCTGCTGCCTTATCTGCTATTGCAGGTGCAGGCGGCGGTGGCTTGCGTGCTGTTGGATGCGCGCGTTGCGGATCCCTGTGCCATGCAAGCGGCGCCGGCCCAAGACCCGAGTGTATCCAATGACTGCTGCCAGCTTGGCTACCAGCCGGTGACTGAAGTGAATGAGGTCGCCCCGCTGTCGCCGCCAGATGTTGCGGCACACGTTGCGCTACCGGCGTCGGTTTTGCTTTACATCGTTGCCACTACAGCCGAAACACGGCCGCGTGATGCAGCAACGCGTTCTCCCCCGCCAACGTCTGCTCTTCCGCCCTACCTCGCTACACTGCGTCTGCGCATTTAGGTCGTTTCTTCGTATTGAACTTACCGCGTCGTCGGTTTGCACCGCGCTGCGTTTCGTATTCGATTTCGAAGGAGAAGGATCATGCACACTCGTTTCACGTTGTCGTATAAATTATGGATTGCTGTTGCCGCTGCCGGCGTGCTGATTACGGCAGCAATCGCACTACCACTGCCGTTGCCGCTGCTGCACACCTCCTCCACACCCACGCCGGTGCTGGCGCCGTCGCCGAATGCCGTGCGCGCCGGACCCTATCTGGTCGACGCCAAGATCAGCCCCAACCCGCCGCAACCGGGAAAAAACATTTTGACGCTGGCATTGCGTGACGCTGCCGGCCAGCCGGTCGCGGGTGCGCATCTGAACGCGGAAGCGGTCATGCCCTCGATGGGCGCGATGCCCGCGATGCATGCGCCCGCCGATATCGTTGAAACTACGCCGGGCGACTATCGCGGCGAATTCGAGCTTCCGATGGAAGGGCCGTGGCCGCTGACGTTGACCATCAGCGGTCCGGCCGGGCCGGGGCGCCTTACGTTAGACATGAGCACGGAGCGTCCCGGACTGCACGCTGAAAATGCCGCAGCAGCGCCGGCACGCAGTGAATCCAGCGAGCTCGAAACCGGAACCATCACTCTTGACGCGCACCGCCGCCAGCGAATCGGTGTCATTACCGCCAACGTCGAGCGCCGCGCAATTAACTATACGATTCGTGCTGCCGGGCGTGTGAGTATCGACGAACGACGCTTGTCCGATGTGGCCTTAAAATTCGACGGCTGGATCGGCGAACTGCACGCGAACTATATTGGCGCGCAGGTACACAAAGGCGAGCCGCTGTTCACCGTTTACAGCCCGCTCTTGTTCAACGCACAGCGCGAACTTTTGTTTGCAGCGCAGCAGCAGGACAAGTCGCTGCTGCGCGCCGCGCGCGAACGCCTGTCGCTGTGGGACATGACGCGCGAACAAATTGCTGCGTTGGAACAGCGCGGCGAAGCGCTGCGCTACGTGCCGATCTTTGCGCCGGTGGACGGCGTGGTGACGGAGAAGAACGTGGTCGCGGGCAGCGCGTTTCGCGCCGCCGAGCGCCTGCTGCGCATCGCCGATCTGTCGCGCGTGTGGGTCGAGGCGCAGGTCTACGCGAATGAACTGCCGCTGCTGCACGCCGGCGACAGCGTCGAGGTGCGTTTGCCGGATGTTCCGCAACGCACCTGGCGCGGGCGCGTCAGCTACATTGCGCCGGCGCTGGACACCGACACACGCACCGCGCGCGTGCGCGTCGAGCTGGACAATGCCGACGGCTTTCTGCGTGCCGATTTGTACGTGGAAATGCGCATCGCCTCGCCCTTGGGTGAGCGGCTGGTGGTTCCCGAAGATGCGGTGCTGTTTTCCGGCGCCAACCGTGTGGTGTTCGTTGACCTGGGCGCCGGCCGCTTGCAACCGCGCCGGGTTAAAACCGGGGTGACCACGGGCGGATGGGCCGAAATTTTGGACGGCGTGCGCGAAGGCGAAGTTATTGTCACGTCCGGCAACTTCTTGATCGCCTCGGAAAGCAAACTGAAAGCGGGAGTCGAACAATGGTGACGTCACCTGCGACTCCCGGACTGATTCAACGGCTCATCGGCTGGAGTGCATACAACCCGCTGCTCACCCTGCTGCTGATTCTGGCCAGTGCCGTGTGGGGTTGGCGCGCGCTGCTGGCAACCCCGCTGGACGCCGTGCCCGACCTGTCCGACGTGCAAGTCATTATCAGCACCGAATGGTCGGGACGCAGTCCCGATCTGGTCGAAGATCAAGTCACCTACCTGCTGACGACGCGTTTTCTGGCCGCGCCGAAAGTGCGCGAGGTGCGTGGCCAAAGTGCCTTTGGCCTGTCGTTTGTTTATGTGATTTTCGAGGACGGCACCGACCCCTACTGGGCGCGTTCACGCGTGCTGGAATATCTGAGCACGGCGCGCGCAAGCCTGCCTGAAGACGCACAGCCGCAACTGGGGCCAGATGCCAGCGGCGTGGGCTGGGTTTATCAATACGCACTGGTGGACGATAGTGGCAAACACAGTCTGGCCGACTTGCGTGCGTTGCAGGATTTTTCACTGCGCTACTGGCTGGCATCGGTGGAAGGTGTGGCCGAGGTTGCGCCGGTCGGCGGCTTCGTCAAGGAATACCAGATTCATCTCGATCCGAATAAACTTGCAAGCTATGGCATTTCGCTTGCGCAGGTGCGCGACGCGGTGCGCCGTTCGAACAACGACGTCGGTGGGCAGACGCTGGAAATCGCCGGCTATGAACACTTCGTACGCGGGCGCGGCTATATCCGTTCGCCGCACGATCTGGAGACGATTCCACTGGGCTTGGGCAAGAACGGCGTCGCGATCCGCCTGCGCGACGTCGCGCAGGTCACGCTCGGCCCGGCAATGCGGCGCGGACTGGCCGAATTGGACGGTCAGGGCGAGGCCGTCGGCGGCATCGTGGTGATGCGCCAGGGCGAAGACGCGCTGGGCGTCATCGCCGGCGTGAAGCGCCGTATAACCGAAATTCAAGCGTCGCTGCCCGCCGGCGTGCGCCTCGTGACCACCTACGACCGCTCGCAGCTCATTGAGCGCGCCGCCGCCACACTCAAGCGCACGCTGATCGAAGAGGCCCTGGTGGTGTCGCTGGTGATCGCGGTGTTTCTGCTGCACCTACGCTCGGCGCTCATCGCCATCCTGACGTTGCCGGTGGCGATTTTATTGTCGTTCATTCCGATGGTGCAGCAGCACCTGGGCGCGAACATCATGTCGCTGGGCGGCGTCGCGGTAGCCATCGGCGCCATGGTCGACGCCTCCATCGTGATGATCGAGAACGTGCACCGGCATCTGGAGCAATGGGAGCGCGACGGACGTTCCGGCGCGCGCGGCGCCGTCATCGTCACTGCGATGCAGGAAGTGGGGCCAAGTATTTTCTTTTCGCTGCTCATCATCACGGTCTCGTTCCTGCCGGTGTTCGCGTTGCAAGGCGCGGAAGGCCGCCTGTTCCATCCGCTTGCCTACACCAAGAGTTATGCGATGGGGTTTTCCGCGCTGCTCGCGGTGACCTTCACACCGGCGCTGGCGCTGCTGCTGATTCGCGGCAAGATTCGTGGCGACCGCAGCCTGCTGAATCGCGCACTGGTCGCGCTTTACAACCCAGTGGTGCGCTGGTGCGTGCGCTGGCGCTGGGCGGTGATCGCGCTGTTTGCGGCCATGCTCGTCGCCACCGTGCCGGTGCTTTACAAATTGCAGAGCGAGTTCATGCCGTCGTTGAACGAAGGCACGATTCTTTACATGCCGTCGTCGTTGCCGGGGCTGTCCGTCACCCAGGCGGGGAAAATACTGCAAACCATGGACCGCGAATTGATGAACTTTCCCGAGGTGGAACGCGTGTTCGGCAAGATCGGCCGCGCCGACACGGCTACTGATCCCGCGCCGATGTCGATGGTTGAAACGCTGGTCACGTTAAAACCGCAAGAGCAATGGCGCCCCGGCATGACCTGGGACAGCCTGATCGCGGAGATGGACGAAAAGCTGCGCTTCCCCGGCATGCCCAACGTCTGGTGGATGCCGATTCAGACACGCACCGAAATGCTCAACACCGGCATCCGCAGCAATCTCGGCCTCAAGGTGTATGGCGCAGACCTGAACGTGATCGAAGACAGCGCGGTAAAAATCGAGCGCGCGCTCAACGACGACCCACGCACCAAACCCTATACACGCAGCGCTTTCGCCGAACGGCTGCGCGGTGGCTACTACGTGGACTTCAACATCCGGCGCGAGGACGCGGCGCGTTACGGCCTGACCGTGGGCGACGTGGAAGACACGATTCTCACCGCCATCGGCGGCGTCATGGTCACGCAGACCGTCGAGGGCCGTGCGCGTTACGCCGTCAACCTACGCTACGCGCGCGACTGGCGCGAAGACCCGGAAACACTGAAGCGCGTACTCGTGCCCACACCCACGGGCGCGCAGATTCCGCTGGCGCAACTGGCCGATCTCGAATTCGTCACCGGCCCGCCGATGTTGCGTAGCGAGGACGGCCAACTGGTCGGCTACGTGTTCATCGACGTGAACGAAAAAATCGGGCTGGCTGATTACGTCAACGCCGCGCGCGCAGTCATTGCCGCACAAGCCAACCCCCCGGCCGGCTATCGCATGGCGTGGTCGGGACAATATCAATATTTCGAGCGTGCCAAAGAGCGGCTTAAATTCGCGGTGCCGCTCACCCTGCTCATCATTTTCATCATGCTGTACATGAGCAACCGCAGCGTCGTCGAAACGCTGCTCATTCTGCTCACCGTGCCGGTGTCGCTGACCGGCGCCATCTGGCTGCTGTACTGGCTGGGCTACAAACTCAGCGTGGCGGCGTGGGTCGGCATGATCGCGCTGGCAGGCTTGGACGCGGAGCTGGGTGTGCTGATGATGCTGTACCTGAACATTGCCTGCCGCCAACGCATCGCCGACGGCACGCTCAACACCTTCAGCGATCTGGTCGACGCCATCATGGAAGGTGCCGCACGCCGCATCCGCCCCAAACTCATGACTGGCGCGGCACTGCTCGCCGGCCTCGTGCCAATTTTGTGGAGCACCGGCACCGGCGCCGACGTAATGAAACGCATCGCCGCACCGATGGTCGGCGGCATCGCCACCACACTGCTGATGGTGCTGCTGCTCTACCCCGCCCTGTTCGCCGTGTGGAAAAAACGGCAACTCCCGAAGACAGCGGAGGGCGGCATAAATTCTGATGCGTGAATTTATCCAACGTCAGCGCGAGGCGCAGGAATATACCAACGAAAAGCTAAGCGCCATGGGTAACCGGAGCGCGGCTGGAAAACTCGGCGCGCTGACGTGCGTTAGCGTCGATACGCTGCGCTACTACGAGCGCGAAGGCTTGATCACGCCCGCGCGCAAGAACGGCAGTGGTTACCGCGTGTACGGCGACGACGCGGTGCAGCGGCTGCGCTTCAT
>JANLTU010000167.1:0-68296 GCA_031363085.1 Gammaproteobacteria bacterium | reverse complement strand
TGGGGAATTGCCGCAGTACCTCGTTCAGGGCGGCTTGCTGCGCCTCGGTCAGGTAAAACGCGGTGATGTACGAGGCCGGGTAGCGCTCCAGCAAGCCCGGCGGCGCGACCACGAAAAAATTCACGCGGAACGAATCCCAGCTCACTTTGCGTAAATTGGCGACCTTGGCGCTGAAGCGTTCGCCGGCCACGTCGTAGGTTAATTCGTCGCCGACCGACACACCCAGAGTTTTGGCAATGCCCTCTTCCACCGACAACAACGCTTGCCCGCGCGCCGTGGCGCTCCACCACTCGCCGGCAACCAACACGTTGTCTTGATTTTGCAGTTGCTGCGCCCAGGAAAGATTAAATTCACGTTCGGCCAGCCGTCGTGCACGCTCGTCTTCAAACGCGTTAGGAAGCATGTCTTTACCATTGATCGCAACCAGACGTGCGCGCACCATCGGAAACAATTCTGGCACCGGCAGATGTTTCTGTTGCATGGCTTGCTGCAATGGCGCGACCTGATCAGGCTGGATGTTGATCATGAACCGGTTGGGCGCGTTGGCAGGCAGGCGCCCTTCCCAGGCGCCGAGTAAATCACCCTTCACCACACCCAGCAGCAACAAGGCCATCAAGCCGATGCCAAATGCCAATACCTGCACCACGCTGCTGCGCGCGCGCCGCACCACGTTGGCCAAACCAAAGCGCCACGCCACTCCGGCACCACTGCGCAAGCTGCGCAGACTGCGCACCAACAGCCATGCAAGCAGTGACAACACCAGCACCGTGCCGACCACGCCGCCCAGCATATACGCCGCGAGCCGCACTTCACCCGCCTGCCACAGCATCAACGCCGCCAGCGCAGCAAACCCGGCGGCATAGGCAGAAAGTGTCGGCGCCGGCAGGCCGCCCAGATCACGTCGCAGCACGCGCAGAGTCGGCACGCCGCGCAAATGCAGCAACGGCGGCAGCGCAAACGCCAGCAACGTAACCCAACCGGTCAGCAGCCCGGACAGCACCGGCAGCCACGACGGCGCCGGCAGGTTTTCGACCAGCAGCGAGCCGAGTAAATCGACCAAGCCCACGTGCGCAACATAGCCCAGCAAACACCCGGCACTGCTGGCCAGCAAGCCCAACCACACGCTCTCCCACACGAACACGCCGGTGATGAACGCCTGCGACGCGCCAACGCAACGCATGATCGCGCAACTGTCAAGATGGCGCTCCACGTCACGGCGTGCCGCCATCGCTACCGCGACGCCGGCGAGAATCACGCTGACCAACGCCGCCAAACCAAGAAATTTTTGCGCGCGCGTCAAGGCTTCGCGCACTTCCTGACGCGCATCGGTGACATCGACGATGCGTTCGCCGCGTTGCAGTTGTGTTTGCAGCGCGGCGCGATAACTTGCGATCTGCTTGGCGTCGCCTGCGACCAGCAACTGATATTGCGCGCGACTGCCTTCCTGCAGCAGTTGCGTGGCGGTCAGATCGTCCAACCGCAACAGCACTCGCGGTGCGATGCTGAACATGTTGCCGCCACGGTCCGGCTCGTATGCAATGACTTGCGTGATGTTAAATTGCGCCGCGCCCAAGGTGATGGAGTCGCCCACCTTAAGCTGCAAGCGCCGCAGCAAATCTTCTTCCACCCACACGGTGCCAGGTCGTGGGATATCGACGGCGCGCACTTCGCCACCTTGCGCGGCCGCCAATCGCAACTGGCCACGCAACGGATAACCCGGTGCGACCGCCTTTAATTCGACCAACTGGCTGAGCTCACCGGCCAACACCATGCTGCGCAGTTGCCGCACCTCGACTGTTTGCAATTGCCGCAAGCGCGCCTCGTTGAAAAACACGTCACGCGTGGCGTGGTCGGCCGACACCACTAAATCTGCCGCCAGTAATTCATTCGCCTGTTGCCGCAAGGTCTGCGCCACGCGGTCGGTGAAAAATCCCACCGAGGTGACGCTCGCCACCGCTAACACGATGGCGATAAACAACACGCGCAACTCACCGGCACGCCAGTCGCGCAGCAACAAACGGAACGAGTATTTGATGCTCGATAGATTCATATTTGAACTCAAATATACTGAATACTTAATGTTGAATGCTGAATTGAAGCGTGCGCTGCGTACACACCTGCACTTCAAAATTCAGCGCTCAATAGTTTGCCGCCGTCCAGCTCCAGGCGCCGCTGGCAACGCCGGGCTAAATTTTCGTCGTGCGTCACCAGCACTAACGTCGTGCCCTGCTCGCGGTTCAGCTCGAACAGCAATTCGATCACGCGTTCGCCGGTGGCGCGATCCAGATTGCCGGTCGGTTCGTCGGCGAACAACAGCTTGGGGCGCGGTGCGAACGCGCGCGCGATGGCAACGCGCTGTTGTTCGCCGCCGGAGAGTTGTTTGGGATAGTGGTGCAGGCGCTGCGCCAAGCCAACTCGCTCCAACACCGCTTGCGCTGCCGTGCGCGCATCGCTGCGCTTGGCGATTTCCAGCGGGAGCATGACATTTTCCAGCGCGGTGAGGTTGGCCAGCAATTGAAACGACTGAAACACGAAGCCGATGTTGGCGCCGCGCAAGGCCGCGCGCGCGTCTTCGTTGAGCGCAAATAAATCCACACCGTCGATGAACACGCGCCCGCTGCTGGCGCGATCCAGCCCGGCCAGCAAACCCAGTAAAGTGGATTTACCGGAACCGGACGGCCCAAGAATCGCCACCGACTCGCCGGCGTGAATTGAAAAATCGATTTCGTGCAACAATATCAATGCGGCGGTGTCCCCGTCGCGTACCGACGCGACCTGTTTGCCGAGCTGCTGCACACAAATCATCGGAGTTACCACTGTGTCATCCATCGCAATACGCCTGTTGTTGATCTTTAGCGGCACCCTGTTCACGCTTGTGGCGCATGCCGCGCAAGGTGTGGTGCTGGTCATTGGCGACAGTTTAAGCGCCGCCTACGGTATCAACCAAGATGAGGGGTGGGTGGCGTTATTGCAACGGCGCCTGGAGAAAGAATATCCCGGCGTCCGGGTGGTGAATGCCAGCATCAGCGGTGACACCACGCGCGGCGGATTGGGGCGCATCGACGCCGCGTTGCGCGCGCACGCCCCCAGCGTGGTGGTGTTGGAACTGGGCGGCAACGATGGCCTGCGCGGTCTGCCCATCAAGGAAATGCGCAGCAATCTGCGCGCAATGATCAGCAAAAGTTTGGCGGTCAATGCACGCGTACTGCTGGTAGGCATGCGCATCCCGCCGAATTATGGCCCCCTCTACACCCAGGGTTTTGAAGCAGTATTTACCGAACTTGCGCAGCAATTGGGCATCGCCCGTGTCCCGTTTTTGCTCGACGGCGTCGCGCTCGATCCCGAGTTGATCCAGGGCGACGGGATTCATCCGCTGGCCAGCGCGCAACCGCGTTTGCTGGAAAATGTCTGGCCGCATTTAGCGCCACTGCTGCGTTAAGATCAGCCGCATGCAAACCCTGACGCTGACCCAACCGGACGACTGGCATCTGCATCTGCGCGACGGCGTCGCGCTCGCGGCGGTGCTGCCCGACACCGCGCGCCAGTTCGCCCGCGCCATCGTGATGCCGAATTTAAAACCGCCGGTCACGACCACCGAACTCGCAGGCGCCTATCGCGAACGCATCCGCGCCGCGCTGCCGAAAAAGTCACGCTTCGACCCGCTGATGACGCTGTACCTGACCGACAACACCGCCGCCGCAGAAATCGAACGCGCCAAAGCCAGCGGCTTCGTGCATGGCGTGAAGCTCTATCCGGCCGGTGCCACCACGCATGCGGATGCCGGCGTCACGCAACTGGGCCGCTGCGATGCCGTGTTTGCAGCCATGCAAGACTTGCGCATGCCGTTGCTGGTGCACGGCGAAGTCACCGATCCACAGGTGGATGTATTCGACCGCGAACGCGCGTTCATCGACACTCAACTCGCGCCGCTGTTGACGCGCTTTCCGGAGTTACGCGTGGTGCTGGAACACATCACCACCGCCGACGCAGTGAAATTCGTGCTCGACAGCGGGCCGAACGTCGCCGCAACCATCACCGCGCATCACCTGCTGTATAACCGCAACGCGATGTTCGCGGGCGGTATGCGTCCGCACTATTACTGCCTGCCGGTGTTGAAACGCGAGATACATCGCGAAGCATTAATCCAAGCCGCCACCGGCGGCAACCCAAAATTTTTCCTCGGCACCGACAGCGCGCCGCACGCCAAAGCCGCCAAAGAATCCACCTGCGGCTGCGCCGGCATCTACACTGCGCACACGGCGCTGGAGCTGTACGCGGAAGCCTTCGAGCAGGCGCGCAAGCTTGACAGTCTGGAAGCCTTCGCCAGTTTTTACGGCGCAGATTTTTACGGCCTGCCGCGCAACACCGCGAAAATCACGCTGGAAAAAACCACCTGGACGGTGCCACCGGAATTGCCGCTGGGTGACAACGTGCTAGTGCCGCTGCGCGCGGGAGAAGAAGTTAGTTGGAAACTTAAACACTCCGCGTGACACGCCTCAACATGATGCCTCCACCTCTGTTCCTTGCTCCGCTGCGAGCGATAATTTATATGACAATACTTGGCACGTCTTCGCTCAAATTCTTAAGCATTAGTTAAGGCTCCCTTGCTCATCATGCTTGCTTCGCTTAAGCGATGTCTGTGTTTGTGAGCGGTATCTGCATTTTGATAATTTTTACTGTTCGCTTGTACGCAAACACGATCTCATGCAGCGGAACATTTCTTGAGTCGCTGGTAAAAAAACCGAATGGAGAAAATTATGCGTAATTGGAAAGTATTGGCATTAGCAACAGTAGTTTCAACGAGTGTCGCGTTGTTGGCGGGCTGCGGTAGCAGCAGCGATAGCACAAGCAATGGCGCAACCAAATCGGCACGGGCTGCGGCACCGCTGGCCGCCACAGCGCTGGACACAGGAACCTTAGTTTCACAATTGCAAAAGCGTATTACGCTGCCAAGAACGGTTGCCGCTACACCTGCAACATCGGGTTCCACTGCGGGCCAAGGGCTTAATGCAGCGGTAGCGCGCTTTCAGAACAGTGGCAATGTAAGTGCAATGAGTGCACGCGAAACCACTACGCAAGGTTTCATGGCATCCACCTGTACCACCGGGAAAGTGACAATGACCGGCAACACACGGGTATACGAAAACTGCGAGTACACCCAGGGCAACAAGATGTTTTTTGAAGACGGCACCATTACCCTTTCGTCGGTTGGTTCAGGCGATAGCAGCACATTTACTTTTGATGCCGGCACGGCACAAAAGCCCTATGTTTATCGCGAATCGATGATGATGACCGGGGCAATGGCAATGCTGGTATTTGAAGTGTCGGTCACCGCAACAGTCACAGGCACAAACAGCGGCAAGATGTGTAATGGCGGTAGCAATGTTGGCTACTCAAACTCAACCATGAACATGACCGGCGAGTTCCGGATCAAGGAATATTTAGCAAGTGGCGTGGCCAGTACCGACCGCACGCTGAAGGCCGCCAATCTGAGCGAGGTGGTCGCAGTTAAATCTGACCCTAACAACTGCATGCCGACCGACATTACCGTCACCGAGAATGGTTCAATCGAACTGGCTGACCACCTCAACAGTGCTGACAGCATGTCGATGAAGGCGACCAACTTGGTCATGCACTCTGTAGAAAGCACCAACACAGCTATGCAGCAGATTCTAACCATGTCTCTGACCGGAACGATGGACGTCACGTCGTCTTGCTTTAGCAGCTCGCTTACCTTTGCGACGGTTGAGAATATTGTCCAAATGCTGGACGACGGCGAAATTGATTCATGCCCCATTGCCGGCAAGCTCGCAATCTCTGGAAGCGTTGTTAGCACCATAAAATTCACCGCCACCGGCGGCGTCGAGATCGACCTCGGCAGTGATGGTACGGTCGATCAAACCTTCAAGAGGTGCGAAGAGGCTGGACTTTGTAGCTAACCACGTTTAGACATTAGGTACTGCCGCAGGCCCCGAGCGATACGGGGCCTGTTTTTTTGTGCGAGCGAAACGCAGCTCTGATTTCAATACACGGCACTTACCCGATAGCCCTGCTTTTCCAGCAAGCGCAACAAGCCGCGCTCCCCCGGCAAATGCAGCGCCCCCACGGCAATGAACGCCTGGCCTTCTTGCAAGCGCGGCGCCATGCGTTCGAGCATGCGCAGATTGCGCTTGTCGATGAGTTCTTCCATCAACTTCTGTTCCAGTTTGGAGTCATCGGACACGGTGTATTTATCGTTAAGCGCCTGCAAACCCGGCAGGTCGCGCTTGAGGTAAATGCCGATCATTTCTTCAAACACTGCGCCCAGGTCGCCGGCATGCTTCACCGCATCCGCCACGAGCTGGGATTGTTCGTCCAACGTCATGCGCTCAAAAATGTTCAACTGTTCCTGCACGGTTTCTAATCCGTGCAGCGCTTTTTTTTGCTCCAGCGCGGCGGCGTAGAGCGCGGCGTCGAGAAACACGCCGGTTTTTGCCGGCGGCATGCTCAGCGTCATGAAAATCGCCCAGGGTTTAAAGTGCGACAACCCGATTTCCGGCACGTTGTGCTGCGCCATCAGCGGCACGATTTTGTTGTACAAGTCATTGCCCAACACGGTTTTCAAAGTGCGCTCATCGCTGAACATCATCGCCTGCGCGGTTGCCGTGATCGCCTGGGCATCGAGCACCACCTCCATCGTAAAGCTGCGGCTGGCATCAAACACGCGTTGCACTTCCGGCGCGACTTTCAACACGCGCGCGTCTTCGGAATGCATGGTGCCCAGCAGAAAACTGGGGTTCGCACCGTCGCGTTCGATTTTCCACAGCAAACCTTTTGGTTCGGCAGCGCTCGCGTGCGTCGCGCAGGTTAACGCAACAAAATACACGCCGAATAGCAAGGCAAAAAACTGTCGGCTACAATGCAACATCATGTCATTACTCCTCCGGGGTACTGCGCGGCAGCGTTCGAAGCTGAAAACGCTGCGTCGCTAATTGAATATCATTCGATTATCCTAGCAGCTCACTATCCTAAGTCCGACAGGCCGCTAGCACCTATGTCGTATGTATACGAAAAGCCTGTAATCGCGAAACGCTTTCGCGGTTTTCTGCCCGTGGTCATCGACGTGGAAACCGCCGGCTTCAATGCACAAACCGATGCCTTGCTGGAAATCGCCGCCATTACGCTGCGCATGGGTGATCGCGGCACGCTGCACATCGCGGAGAAAATTTCCTGCCATGTGCGGCCGTTCGAAGGTGCGAATCTCGACGAGGCGGCGCTGGCGTTCAACAAGATCGACCCCTATCACCCGTTCCGCATGGCCGTGCATGAATCCGAAGCACTGCAAAGAGTGTTCGACCCGGTACGCAAGGCGGTGCGCGAAACCAATTGCTCGCGCGCGATTCTAGTCGGACACAATCCGTTTTTCGATCTGGGTTTTTTGAAAGCGGCGGTGGAGCGTACGCGCATCACTGAAAATCCATTTCATTCGTTCTCGACCTTTGACACCGCCACACTGGGCGGATTGGTCTACGGGCAAACCGTCTTGTCACGCGCGGTGCGTGCCGCCGGGCTGGAATGGGACGAAGCGCAAGCCCACTCCGCGCTGTACGACGCGGAGCGCACAGCGCAATTGTTCTGCACCATCGTCAATAAAATCGGTCTGCCGCCACCGCTGGATTTCGACTAGCAATAAAAACGCCCCGATGGAATAGCCACCGAGGCGTCATATTTTCTACAGTCAATTGAACTTAAGCGGATTGAGTTTTTTTCGCGACGGCACCTTGTGTCATCTTTTGCAACTCACCCTTTTGATACAGCTCCAGCGTGATATCGCAGCCGCCGATGAGTTCGCCGTTGATGTACACCTGTGGGAAGGTTGGCCAGTCAGCGAACTTAGGCAGCATTTCGTAAATTTCCCCGTCTTCCAGCACGTTCACGTACGCATAGGAAACGCCGCAGGCTTTCAACGCCTGCGAGGTGCGGCTGGAAAACCCGCACTGGGGAAATTGCGGGGTGCCCTTCATGAACAGCACCACCGGATTATCGTTAACAAGTTTGCGGATACGCTCGGTCACATCCATCGCAATTACACCTCGGTTATCAATAGTCTTGCGCTTGAATCCATGCGCGGAATACACAGTGTAGTCCGCCCATCCAGAGAAAACTACACAGGATATGTTGCGGGAATTACCCGGCTGGGCGCGACGCGCCGTCCACATTCACCTGCAACCAGAACTCCAGCAACGCCAGATGCCACAGCTTGCTGCCTTGCAACGGCGTCATGTAGTGCTCGGGAGCGGCAAGTAATTTGTCAACATAGGCCCGGTTGAAGATGCCACGCGCACGGCAAGCCGGCGCATTCAGCACCTCGCGCATGAAATCCAAAAACGCGCCGCGCACGTATTTAAGCGCCGGCATCGGGAAATAGCCTTTAGGCCGGTCAATCACGCTGTCCGGGATCAAGCCGCGCGCAATGACTTTGAGCGCGTGTTTCCCGCCGGATTTGAGCTTGAGTTCCGGCGGCATCTGCGCGGCCAGCTCCACCAACTCGTGATCCAGAAACGGCACGCGCGCTTCTAGACCAAAGGCCATGGTCATGTTGTCGACGCGCTTGACCGGATCGTCCACCAGTAAGGTCGTGGCATCCATGCGCAACACACGGTCGATGAAACTGTCGGCGCCGGGCGCGGCCAGCAGCCGTTCGATCAGCGCGGCGGTGTGGTCAGCGCCGTGATAATCGGACGTGACGGTTTGCAGGAACTCGGCGTGACTGCGATCAAAGTAGTGCTGACGGAATTTGTCAAGCTCGCTGCCCGCTGCGGCATCCATGCGCGGATACCAGAAATAACCGCCGAACACTTCGTCGGCGCCCTGCCCGCTTTGCACCACCTTGGCTTCGCGCGCAACCCGCTCGGCCAGCAGGTAAAACGCCACGGCATCCTGCGACACCATCGGCTCGGCCATCTGCGCCACGGCTTCCGGCAAGCGTGCCAGCACGTCGCGATTGGGAATGGTGAATTTATGGTGCCGGGTTTTGAAATGCGCGACGACTTGATCGGAATACTCGAACTCGCTGCCCTTTTCTTCCGGCACATCTTCGAAGCCGATGGAAAACGTATGCAGGTTGGTTACGTCGTGGTCGGCCAACAAACCGACCAGCAAACTGGAATCCAGCCCACCCGACAACAACACCCCCACCGGCACATCGGCGATCATGCGGTGCCGGTCGACGGTTTCCTTAAGCTTGGCGCGCAGCGCTTCGATCCAGTCGCGCTCGGATTTTTCTTGCGCGGGACGTTGCGCGTGCAACTGCCAATAGCGCTGCTCGGTCACGTGGCCGTGGCGGTCAAATGTCAAGGTCGTCGCCGGAGCCAGCTTGCGCACGCCATTGAGCAGCGTGTGCGGCGCGGGCACCACCGCGTGCAATGTGAATTGGTGATGTAACGCCACCGCGTCGATGGAGGTATCCACCTCACCGGCGGCCAGCAGCGCCTGCAGGTTCGACGCAAAGCGCAAACGCTGGGGCGTACGACTGTAATACAGCGGCTTGATGCCGAACCGATCCCGCGCCAAAAACAAACTACGCTGGTTCATGTCCCAAATCGCAAACGCGAACATGCCGCGCAATTTTTCCACACACCCCGCGCCCCACGCGTGATACGCCTTCAGTAGCACTTCGGTGTCACCGTCGGAGAAAAAATGGTAGCCCTGTGCCTGCAATTCCTTGCGCAGCTCGGGATAGTTGTAGATGGTGCCGTTGAATACCAGCGCAAGTCCCAACTGCGCATCGACCATCGGCTGATTGGCGCGCACCGACAGATCAATCACCGCCAGACGCCGATGCCCGAACGCCAGCGCACCGTCGGAAAAACTGCCGCCGTGATCGGGGCCGCGCCGCGCGAGTTTGTCCATCATGCGGCTGACCGCCTGTAAGTCAGGTGGGCCGTCGTCGAATTTCAGTTCACCGCAAATGCCGCACATGTTTTGGATTTCGATTTCAAGTTTGCCGAGCATCAATCATCGCATCTTTTCACGCCGACGCAATTGCTGCGGCGGCTCACACTCGATCACCAGCGCCTGCCCGCTGCGCGGATGACGGAAACTCAATTCGGCGGAATGCAATTGGTAGCCGGGGTCACCCGGTAGTGCCTGCGAATCCGGCGCGGGCCGTCCACCGGCCAGATACAGCGGATCGCCCAACAGCGGATGCCCGGCCACCGCCAAGTGAATGCGAATCTGGTGCGGCCGACCGGTTTCAATACGCACGTCGCACAAAAACGAACCTGCACGACGTTCAAGCACATGCACCTGCGACAACGACGCTTTGCCCTCCGGCGTGGCCGCATGCAACGCGCCCAACAACGCGTGCGGCACCGGCCCAATGGGAGCGGTAATTGACATTTCATCCCACCGCGGCAACCCGCTCGCCAACGCGCGGTAACGTTTGCCAACTTCTTTGCTGGACCATTGCTGCATCAAACTCTTGCTGGCTTGTGGATTGCGGGCACACAACACCAAGCCCGACGTCCAGCGCCCCAAGCGATGCAACGGCGCCGCATCCGGCGCATACAGTTGCACTTGATGCAGCAACGTTGCTTGTAAAAACCCGGCCCCAGGCAAGGTCGGTAAGCCGGCAGGCTTCGCCACCGCCAGCAAATCCTCGTCTTCGTACAGCACCGAAAATGATCGCGGCGCATCCGGTTCGACCCACGGCGGACGCTGCCAAGTCAACTCGCTACCCCGCCGCAAGATGCTCTGGGCATACGCAGGCCGCGCATCGATCAGCACCAAGCCGGCTGCAATATGCGCCGCCCACTGTGCTGCGGTGGAGTGACGGTAGCGCTGGCTGAAATACGCAAGCAATGTCTGGCCTTCGATATCCAGACCAACACGTTCGCGATATTCGCAGCCGTCATTGAAATGCAGGGGCGTCGCGGGCATAGGTGTTTGAGCTGTAATCATGCGGAGAGTTGAACTGTCAGGTAGGCGACATTACATAACTGAAGTTGGTCAGTCCGTCTGTAAAATCAATTCCTGCGTTGTTACTATGCCGCCTGCGGAATTTTTTACAACTCCGCAATTTTAAACGTAAACATCAAACCTACTGGGGGTCGTTGTATGAAACGTTTCGTCACGTTGTTTTTGTCATTGTCCGCGGTGTTCGCCTGCAGCACCTGGAGTAATTCAGCCCGTGCCGAGGGCGGATGGTACGTCGGCTTCGCGTTACCATATAACTCGGTTGGGGGTGACTTCAAGGGAGACAAGAAATATTCATACCCAAATTCTTCGGAAGCTATCTTAGTGCCCAAAATCAGCAGTGGGTTCGGTTGGGAGATCTACGGCGGGATGCATGCGGCTCCCAATCTCGACTGGGAATTGAGTTATCTACAAACGAACCACGATGGAACCTTCGTTTCAAGGTATCCTAAAAAAGCTGTGAGCTATTCAATGTTCAATATTGATCTGAAGTATTTTGTTAAAACTGAAGGCACTCCGGTGTTTATACAGGCGGGTTACGGATCGCGCGATATCACTGTTAAAGACGGCGCCGTTACTACTAGTCCAAGCTCGACTAGCCCCCTCGGTGACGCATCGTATATCGGTAATGGGTTCAATTTTGGTGTTGGCATGACCCACCCACTTAACGAAAACATCGTCATTTCTGCCTCTGCGCTTTATCGTACGGCTTCCTTTAAAAAAGCAGATGGGACCGCAGGTTTGGGCCAACTACCAAATACACTGGATAGCGGCGGCGTAGGTTTAGTCGTAGGCATTGCCTACGATATTCGCCAGTAGGCTTTAGCGTCTAAGCAGAGGTGACAGCGGACTACTCTGCCTCCGCTGTCACCACTTCCAAGTCAATTTGTCAGCCAACAAGCAAACCGCCGCGATACTGCGGACGGATACACATTGAGCTTGGTGTAGCGAGCGGCCCCCGATACAGCCTGATTGACAGGCATAAAACTCCTAAGAAATTCGAACAAAGAACCTCAAGCTACGGCATCCACTTGCCGCTCATGCCCGCCGTTCTTGTGCCCGCCATGCCGCCGGGGGAAGGCCCACGTGCTTTTTGAATGCACGATTAAACGCAGCGACATTTTCGTAGCCGACTTCGGCGGCGACTTGGCTCACTGCCTGCGGCGTGCCTGATAATAACCGGCACGCGAGGTTCATTCGCCACTTGGCGAGGTAGGCCATGGGGCTTTCGGATAACGTGGTAGTGAACCGGGCGGCAAAGCGTGACGGCGACATGGCAACACCTTGCGCGAGTTTTTGCACCGACCAGTCGTCGCCGGGGCGGGAATGAATCGCGGCCAGGGCGCGGCCGACGACCGGGTCTTTGATGGCGCGCAACCATGCTGCGCTCGACCCGGTCTCGACATGCGCTTGAATAATCTCGGCGCACAACACTTCCAGTAAGCGCTCGACCACGTAGCCGCCGCCCAACGGTTTGCGCTCGATTTCCTGTGCCAGCAAGCGCGCCACGCCAGAGAGATTGTGAAACTCGCCGGGACGCGCGACCGAGGCATGTAGCAACGGCGGCAGCGCCGCGAACAACGGATTGAGCATGGTGTCGCGCAGCAGGAACGCGCCGCACAGCAGCGACGCACCGCGCACCCGGCCCAGGGCGCCTGGACATGACTCATTCGCAGCGCCGCCCAGCAAGGTTTCGACCGGTACCGTTTTGGGCCGCTTGCCCTGTGCGATCCGGTGCGCGACACCGGCGAAACACACCACCATCTCGCCGGCCGCAACCACCACAGGATCAGCGCCTGCCAGCGTAATCTCGCAGTGCCCGAACTCGACCAGATGAAACGCAACCACTTGCGTTCCCAACGGTGCGCCCATAAGCGTGCCCAGGCGCTCGCTGTTTGGAATCGCGATAGCCCACGGCGGTACATAGTCTTCCCGCAGCAGCAGGCTGCCACTGATCCGCAACGATCTCAGTGCATCACTAAGAACATCCGCAGGAAAATGTATTTCAGTCGTTTTAGCAAATGAATCAGTTGTATTTGACATTGCTACGACCGTAGCACACCTCTATTCTGTGTGTCATAACTTATTGACGAAGGAGTCTATTGCCATGTCTGAAAATGTGTCTGCGGGGTTCATGCTGGGCCTGAATAGCATGATGGTGATCTACACGCTGTGGGTGATTTCACTCGGTACATCTGCAGCCCGCGTGCGCCTCGGTCTGGGCGTCGCTCTGCTAGTTTGGCTTGCGCTCTTGCACTTAGGTTTGTCGTCGCACCGCCTCTTTCCGGAAAATATTTCAGGCATGACATTTTTGCTCGTGATCTTCGCTTTTGTCGGCGCCGTGGGGGCCGCACTCTACGCGGTAGCGCCGATCCGTCGCGTGCTGTTAAATCTGACGCACGAGCAGTTGCTGTTGGCGCAAGGAATCCGCGTATTCTTCGGCGCGGGATTTCTGATGCAGGCGAGCCTGGGGAATCTGCCCCAAACCTTCGGCATCCTGGATGGCTGGACACATATCGCGGCGGGATTCCTCGGGCTGGTCGCCGCGTTTTCGTTCGCAGCACGGGTCAACGGTGCGCGCCGCGCCTGGTTCGCCAATATTTTCGGGCTCGCGGACATTCTGATCGTCGCAACGTCGCTGGCCTTGGTGCTCTTGCCTGAGATCGGGCCGCATCACAGCATGATGTACGCCGTGTTTCTCCCCGCTCCGCTGTGGTTGTGGTTTCACCTGCTGTCACTACGGAAGCTGATTCACGAGCGCGGCGCAGCCGACACCACCCGCAGCCCCTTAACAACACCGCGCCCCATTGTTTCCGGGAGCGCGTCATGAAAAAAGGATTCCTACTGGTATTGATGCTCGTGGTCGTTGCTGCGGCGGGTTGCAGAAGCTTCATTCTCGAAACCGTGATGACGACGGTGGAGCCCTATTTTCACGGCCCCGGCATCGACGGAAGCAAGTTCGAGCAGGTCAGCGACAAGGTGTACACGTTCCGCTGGAACTGGTATCGCAACCTGATCATCGTAACCGACGCCGGTCTCGTGGTGATCGATCCGATGAACGCCGCAATGGCCACGGCGCTCAAGCACGAGCTGGATCAGAAGTTTCCGGACAAGAAAGTCCACACGCTGATTTATTCGCACTATCACCTTGACCATACGCGCGGCGGCGCGGCGCTCGCACCCGTTGAAGTCATCGCTCATGAGAAATGCGCGAGCTACTGGAAAGAATTCGAGCATCACGACGTGCTCGAACCGACGCGCGTCATCACTGGCGATACCACACTCATGATCGGCGGCGTGGAAATCCGCGCGCTTTACCTGGGCCTTTCGCACACCGACACGTTGTACGCGTTTCATCTTCCGTCCGAGAAGTTGGTGTTTACCGCCGACCTCGGACTGGTCAAGAGCGTCGCCCCCGTGGGCGTGCCGGACCGCTACGCGCCGGGCTATCTTGCGGCGCTGAACCGCATCGCGGCGCTTGATTTTGCCATTTTCGTTCCCTCGCATTTCGGTGTCGGCACGAAGCAGGACTTGACCGATTGGCGCGACATGCTGGAAGACAGCCGGCGACTGGCGCGAGAGGCGCTGCACCAGACCGGTTCGCTGGGCACACGCGAGGGTCAGATGGCACAGTATTTCGACACGGTTTATTACCCGATGCGCGCGAAATACGGAAGCTGGCACGGCTTCAACGAAATGTTCATTCTGAACCTAGTGCGCGATCTCGAAGGCGAAATGCTCGGCCATTGAAGCGGGAAAATTTCTTGTGCGTCAATTGCGCTCGCGCCGCTGTTGCTGACGTTGCTCGCGTTGTTCACGCCGCTGTTCGAGCGTCATGTCGCGATTGCGTTCGCGGCGTTCCAGTACGTCATGGCGTTGCTCCGGCGTCATGCTTTTCCAGCGCTCGCGTAATTCGGCGCGGCGCTCCGGCGGCAGGCTGCGAAACCACTCCCAGCGTTTGCGGATGCGCTCCTGCTCAGGGGGTGGCAGTTGTTGAAATTTTTCGTAACGCTTGCGGATTTTCTCGCGCGCCTCAGGCGGCAGGTCGCGCCAGTTTTTGAAGCGCTCGCGAGCTTGTGCGCGTTCTTGCGGCGGCATCTGCGCCCAGCGCTGTGCGCCGTTTTGCAGACGTTGCTGGCGCGCTGCCGGCAGCTCGTCCCACTGCGCGGCAAACGGTTGCAACACGCTCTGCTCGTCGGCGTGCAACGTCGTCCAGGGAATTTTTGTGGCCTCTTCGGCCAGCACCGCGCTGCATGCCCATAGGCCGAGCAGCGCCATCAACACTCTGCGTTTAACCATGCTGATCACCTTTATTTCGAATTTGCATCGGGTGTTTCCATTTCCTGCAATTGCAGCGGGTCGATGGACTCGCCCTTGCTGGTTTGCCATTCGCCCAGAAATTCCAATAACTCCAGACTCGGGGGCGGGTCGTTGCTGTTTTCCGGCGCGGCCTGCGCGGCGCCGGCGACGCACAACCCGATGAGCCAAGCGCTAAACGAATGACTAACTGCTTTCATGTTCATCGTCGAGCCACGCGTAGAATTCCAGCTCCTGGTACAACTCCAGATCATCGCGTGACGTCAGCAAGTCCAGGTCGAGCGTTGCGACTTCGGCAACCGCCCTATCTGGCGTGCGCATGCTGTGCAAGGTCACGGACACCACCAGCGCGGCGGTAACCGCAGCGCCCAGCGCCGGCAACAACCAGCGAGGTGCGCGGCGTGGCGCGCGCGCGCCTTGCAACGCGGCTGCACGCGCCTGCGCCAGACGTTGCACGGTGTAGACATTTAACTGTTGCGCACCCTGCTCCAGATGCGCGCGCACCCGCTGTGCTGCGGCCGGATCCAATTCATCAGGTTCGTTCATGCATGTTCCTCCAGTAATTCACGCAGTGCGTGCACCGCGCGCGAGTAATGCGTTTTCACACTGCCCTCCGAACAACCCATCGCCTGTGCCGTTTGCGCGGTATCCAAGCCTTCCCACACGCGCAACAAAAATGCCTGATGTTGACGTAAAGGCAACTGCGCCAGTGCACGCTCCAGCGCATCCATCGCTGCGGCCTGTGCCACGCGGTGGTCCGGCGTTGCGTGCACGGAATCCGGCAGCAACGCGAGCGGGTCTTCGCCCTCGTCATCCTGCCTACCCAGCACGCGCTGCCACAGGCTGCGCACTTTGCGCCGCCGCGACCAATCCACAATACGCGTCTGCAGGATGCGATAAAACAATGGCGGCCAGTCCGCCTCGGGCTTATGCGCATACTTGCGCACCAGCAGGAACATCGCATCCTGCACCAGGTCGAGCGCGTCGTCGCGGTGACGCGTGGCGATCAAGGCCATGCGGTAGGCGCGGCGTTCAATTTGCGCGAGAAACGCATCCAGACGGCGCTTCGTTACTTCATCCGCAGAGGGCTCTGAATTTCGCACGCACGACTCGCTTTCAGGTGAATAACGCGTCAGAGGTGATTTGGTTGACAGCGGTCACACTGTCGGCGCGCCGCAGGGCGCCGCGCTTATGGCGCTGTCAGCAAGCGTTGTGCCGCCGCATGCAACCCGGACATCTCGCTGCGGCTATTCAGGCAAATATTCAAGTCACGCAGAATGCCGTCGTCGACGCGATATACCCAGCCGTGCACCGCCAAGGGCTGGCCGGTTTTCCAGGCGTTCTGCACCACGGTGGTCCGGCACAGGTTTTCCACCTGTTCGAGCACGTTGAGTTCGCAGAGTTTGTCAGCGCGTTTAATCGGATCGGCGATGGCGTCGAGCGGCGCGCGGTATTTTAGATATACGTCTTCGACGTAGCGAAGCCAGTTGTCGATCAATCCCAACTCGCTGCCATGGATCACCGCATTGATGCCGCCGCAGCCGTAATGGCCGCAAACGATGATGTGTTTCACCTTGAGCACGTCGATGGCGAACTGCACCACCGACAGACAATTCAAGTCCGTGTGCACCACCACGTTAGCGACGTTGCGGTGCACGAATAATTCGCCCGGCAGCAAGCCGACGATGTCGTTCGCCGGTACGCGCGCGTCGGAACAGCCGATCCACAGATATTCCGGTCGTTGCTGGTGCGCCAATTTGGAAAAAAAATCCGGGTCTTCGGCACTCATGCGCTGCGCCCAAGCGCGATTATTTTCAAACAGATTTAGCAAAAAACGCATGTAATTTCCTCGTCAATGGCGCGGTGCACGATTTTATCACCTGCCACGCGGCTTCGCGCGCGCCGTCGGCTGTGCTTGCAGCGGATCGTCCGGCCAATAGTGTTTTGGGTAGCGACCTTTCAAATCTTTTTTCACGTCTTGATAGGAGTTTTTCCAGAAGCTCGCCAGATCGCCGGTAACCTGCACCGGATGACGTGCCGGCGACAACAGATGCAGCAGCAGCGGCACGCGACCGTTGGCGATACGCGGTGTTGCGCTCAAGCCGAACATTTCTTGCAAGCGCACCGCCAGCACCGGCGTGTCGCCGTGCGCATAGTCGATCACCACACGCGAGCCGCTCGGCACGCTGATATGCGTCGGCGCCCATTCGTCCAGAGCTTGACGTTTTTTCCAGTCGAGCAACTCGGTCAAGGCGGGTAGCACATCAACACGTTGCACCTCGCTCCAACGCGTGATGCCAAGCAGGTGTGGCGCCAGCCAATGGTCAAACTGGGCTAGCAATGCTGCGTCGCTTACATCCGGCCACGCGGCGGCGTCGGTAGCGCGCCGCAGCAACAGCACCCGTGCCTGCCAGTTGCGCGCCGCCGGTGTCCACGGCAACGCCGCCACGCCCAACGCGCGCACCCCCTGCAACAACGCCTGCAACACTTTTTGCGGATCGGGTTTTTGCAGTGGATCGTCTTTCAAAATCAACTCGCCGTAGCGACGTTGGCGCCGCGCATTCACCGCTTGTTCACGGCTGTTCCACACCACCTGCTCGATGGTTTCAAGCTGCGTACCACAGGCTTGTTCCAGCTCGCTTACCTCCAGGGGTGCAGCCAGATAGATGCGCGCTTCGCATTCACCGCCGTCAACATCGGCGACTGCTAAATATTCAGCCTTCGCCAGTGCTTCGCCTTCCTGCACAAACGCACCGCGCCCATTGGCAAGCAGATAACGATAACCTTCGGCGCCACGACGCTGCGCAATGCGGTCGGGGTAGGCCAGCGCAAGGAGCAGCCCGGCGCAATGCATGTCCTGCGCTTGTGCAGGTGCGACACGCAAATCTTTTTGCCATTGTCGCGCCGCCTGCGTAACGCGTTGCAAGGCCGCGCTGTCGACGTTGCCCCCCCCTGCTGCGGGATTTTCTTGCGCGCCGCGCCGCAATAATTCCAGCCGCGTGCGCACATCACCATCGCGAGCGCTGCCGGCGCCTTTAAACACATCGCGCTCGTTCAGCAGCGCAGCCAAATCACACGCCACGCCACCCAGCTTCCACTCTTGCGCACGCAACAGCATGTGCGCCAAGCGCGGATGCAGCGCAAGTTGCGCCATCGCCTTGCCGTGGGCGGTGATGCGCTCGTGCTCGTCCAGCGCACCTAGCCGCCGCAGCAGATCGCGCGCCTGCGCTTGTGCGGCTGCGGGTGGTGGGTCTAACCATGACAATAATTGCGCATCGCGCACGCCCCACTGCGCCAGCTCCAATACCAACGGGGCGAGATCGGCGTCGCGAATCTCCGGCGCGCTAAACGGCTGCAAGGCTTTGTGCTCGCCTTCGCTCCACAGGCGAAAACATACGCCCGGCTCCAGCCGACCAGCGCGACCGCAACGTTGCTCGGCAGAGGCGCGCGACACCCGCACCGTTTCCAGGCGTGTCATGCCGCTGCGCGGTTCGAAACGCGGCACGCGCATGGCGCCGCTGTCGACCACCACGCGCACGCCTTCGATGGTCAAGCTGGTTTCGGCAATCGAGGTGGCTAACACGATCTTGCGCAGGCCCGCACGGCACGGCTGAATCGCGGCTTCTTGCGCGGCACGCGGTAAATCGCCGTACAAAGCGTGCACGCTAATGTCACTAGGCAACGCCGCCGCTCGCAACATTGCGCTGACTTTGTGAATTTCACCCGCCCCTGGTAAAAATACCAGCACGCTGCCCGACTGTTCCCGCACCGCCTGCTCCACGACGCGCGCCAGCACCGCGAGCCTGTCACGCTCAGGCACAGCACCGACGTAATGAATTTCAACCGGATAACTGCGCCCGCTGCTGGTGATCAGCGGCGCGTCATTCAGCAAGTGCGCAACCGGCGCGGCATCGAGCGTCGCTGACATTACCAGCACACGTAATTCCGGGCGCAAATTACGCTGCACGTCCAGGCACAACGCCAGACCCAGATCGGTATGGATGCTGCGCTCGTGAAACTCGTCGAAGATCACCACGCCCACACCGGGTAATTCCGCATCGCTTTGCAACATGCGCGCGAGCACCCCTTCGGTTACCACTTCCACACGCGTACGCGCGCTCACCTTGGTGTCCATGCGTGTGCGATAACCGATGGTCGCGCCTGCCGCTTCGCCGAGCAATTCCGCCATCCAGCCTGCCGCGTTGCGCGCCGCCAAGCGGCGTGGTTCGAGCATGATGATGCGTTGGTTTTGCAACCATGCTGCGTTCAGCAACGCGAGTGGCACGCGCGTGGTTTTGCCGGCGCCGGGCGGCGCTTGCAACACCGCGCAGGGGTGTATGGTGAGTGCACGTTGCAGTTCGGGTAGAACCGCGTCGATGGGTAATTCAGTCACAGCAGGTTACCGGCGAGAACCGGCGGGTATTGTACGTCAGAGCCTGTTCAAGATTTCCGTGGAGGGATGCAGTGCAAGGCAAAATCGAAATCAAAAACGGAGCATACACGGAGCATACACGGAGTATGTGAGTATTTTGATTTGGATTTTAACGCCGCAATGCGCCCTCCACGGAGATCTTGAACAGGCTCTCAGAGGAATTTGCTTAAGGCACGGGCCTTACTGTCGCAAGATATCACTGGCGCGTGCGCAGGACCCACCTACCACCCCCACAACACGCCTTCGAGCAGTGCTTCCAGTCCATCAAATTCCTGTAGATTTACCGCTTCAAAACGTTTGGCTTGCTTGGTGTATTGCTTGAGCAGCTCTTGAGTTGCAGCGATGCCGCTGGGGCGGGTCAACAATTCGGTGAGCACCGCACGCTGGCGATCAGTGACGCGCTTACTGACGGTGATCGTCTGGTCAGGATAACGGGCGCTGCTGAACATCACTTTGAGCTGCAACTTTTCTTCGGGCGACAATTTGTTCAGAAATTTATCCTGGAATACCGCAGCTTTACATTTTCCGGATTTGAAATTTTCATACACTTCGGTGATATTCGCCACTTCGTATAAATCGGGTTGAATCAGCGGATTGGTAAATTGCGCCAGTACCGCCATCGTGCCCAAATTAGGCGAAGCTTGCGCACACAGCGGACCGTTGATCAGATCACGCATGCGCGTCTGTCTTTTATCGTCCTTGTGACTAACCACAACAAAAGACAACACGCCGGGAAGTTTGGCCACCGGCGTATGTCCCAAATGTTTCATCCGCCACGCCGCAAAATGCGGACCATCGAAAATAATGTCGTATTTGTCCTGCTTCATGTTGGTCGAATATTCGATCCAGTCACGCGCGCGCTTGTACACCACCGGTATGCCGAGTTGATCGGTCAGCACTTTGGCCAGTGGTCCATACAGCTCTTCGCCGCGTGCGACAGACTCGCGCGGCGGTGATGTCAACACCAAGTCAGCAACGGCAGGCAGGGAAATAATCAGATTAAAAACAACAGACACAACAAATTTGGTCTTGGCGCCCATTTATACCCCCATAACTCCTATATATTTCGGAGTTGCATCGTAACGCAGCGTGTTACGAATTTATAGCACTGCGCTCTGAAGCCGAAATGAGATGCTCATCGCATCGCTGTCGTTATCCAAAAACCTTCAGTTCGGAACTGAGCAGCACGCATCTGCCGTACCGAACCGTGGCAAAGTGTCGGTGCAAAATGGATAACTAGTTTGCCGGAGTGATCGGCCGAAGTAATAGCGAGTGCCCGAGCATGACTTCAGGTTGTTGCAGCCCCATCAATTGCAAGACCGTCGGCGCAACACTCGATAATCCCGCGCCAATCGACAACTGCCACGGCGTTTGATCGATCACCATGCACGGCACCGGGTACACCGTGTGTTGGGTATGCGGCTCGCGCGTTACCGGGTCGACCATTTCTTCGCAGTTGCCGTGATCGGCAGTCAAGATCACGGAATAGCCTTGCGCCACAGCGGTGTCGAGCACGCGGCCGACTTCGCGGTCCAACGCCTCCACGGTTTGTATCACCGCAGCGCGCACGGCGGTGTGGCCGACCATATCGCCGTTAGCAAAATTCACGACCAAAAACGCAAACTGCTTGCTGTTCAGCGCATCGACCACGGCACCCGCCACTGCGGCTGCGCTCATCTCCGGTGTCAGATCATACGTTGCCACCTTGGGCGAGTCGACAATAACGCGCTCTTCGCCCGTATAAGCATCGCCGCGCCCGCCGTTGAAAAAATATGTCACGTGCGGATACTTCTCGGTTTCGGCACAGTGAAATTGCTTGAGCCCGGCACGGCTGATGATTTCCGCCAGCGTGATGTGCGGACGTTCGCGCTCGAACGCATATGGCAAGTCAAACCACTGGTCGTATTGGTTCATGCAGGTGACCACCACCGGCGTAAACTCGCCGCGTGCAAACTCAGCGAAATCTTTTTTGCTGAGTGCCGCCGTAAGCTGGCGCGGCCGGTCTTTGCGGAAATTGAAAAACACCACGCTGTCGCCGCGTGCAATAGTGGCTGCATTATCGAGCAGCGTGGGCGTGATGAACTCGTCGCCTGCGCCGCGTGCGTAAGCCGCTTCAATTGCGGCACGCGCATTGAGCGCGCGCAAGCCTTCACCCCGCACCAGCGCATTCCACGCTAATTGCACCCGCTCCCAGCGGTTGTCACGATCCATCGCGTAGTAGCGTCCCATAACGCTGGCGATGCGTCCGCCCACGCGCTGCAGATGCGCATCGACATCAGCAAGATAACTCAAGGCATGGCGCGGCGCCGTATCGCGTCCGTCGGTGATCATGTGCACCACCGGCTGCACGTTGCGTCGACGACACAGTTCAATTAACGCCAACAAGTGACGCACATGACTGTGTACGCCGCCGTCGGATACCAAACCCAATAAATGCAGCGGGCGCTGTGCTGCGCGTGCTGCATCTGCGGCGGCACACAATGCAGGGTTCTGATAAAAGCTGTGGTCGGCAATGCAGTCGTCGATATGCACCAGATCTTGACGCACCACGCTGCCGCACCCCAGCACCAGATGCCCAACCTCGGAGTTGCCCATCTGCCCGTCGGGCAAGCCAACCGCACGCCCGGACGCTTGCAGCAACGTGTGCGGGTGCGTAGAAAAATAGCGATCAAAGTTTGGCGTGCGTGCCAGCGCAATGCCGTTGTTTTCGCGACTGGGATTAGTGCCGAACCCGTCGAGAATCACCAGCACTACCGGACGGCGTGGATGGACTACGCTTGTTGACATAAAGGGTTCTCGCCTGTCGTCACTGGAATCGCCACTGTATCGACGGGGAGTCGTGACAACTTGATGCAGTCACACTTTAGATAAACCTGAAAATCATACCGAGACATGAACCGAAATCGGCCTCTAGCGCGAATATCGCGTTGGATCAGGCACACCCGCGTCACGAAATCCCTGCGCGCGAAAACGACAGGCATCGCACTCACCGCAGGCGCGACCCTGAGCATCGGCCAAATAACACGACACGGTGGAGGAATAGTCAACACCCAGGCGCACGCCTTCGCGAATGATGAGCGCTTTGGACAAATGCAGCAACGGCGTTTCGATCTTGAAGAGCTGACCTTCAATGCCCGCTTTGGTGCCAAGATTGGCCATGTGTTCGAAGGCCGCGATGTATTCGGGTCGGCAGTCGGGATAACCCGAGTAATCAATCGCGTTCACGCCGATAAAAATGTGCTGCGCGTGCAGCACCTCCGCCCACGCCAAGGCCAATGACAGAAAGACCGTGTTGCGCGCTGGCACGTAGGTGACGGGTATGCCAACGCCCGGGTGTATCGGTACGGCAATGCTGGCGTCGGTCAACGCGGAACCGCCGATACCGGCCAGATCGATTTTGATAACGCGATATTCGGCTGCGCCGAGTTGCTGTGCTACACGCTGCGCCGCCGTCAATTCGGCCCGATGGCGTTGGCCATAGTCGAAATTCAGTGCGTAGCAGATGTAGCCGTTTTGTTTTGCAAGCGCTAAGCAAGTTGCGGAATCCAAACCGCCGGAGAGCAGCACTACGGCGCGTGCGGAAAGTGAGTTGATCATGAGCAAATTATAGCGTGATCAGCAAAAAATTCAGTTTAGTTTCAGCCACGACCGTCAGCATCCATTCCGCCGGCGCGTGCAAGCGCGCGCGCAGAGAGCCGTCACTTATTTTGAGTCTTCGCGGCAACTAACCACAAGAAGGGAGAAGGAAATGAAATCCGTAACAACGTTACTAAAACACGCCACCTGGATCACGTTGTCATCTGCTGCGTTGCTGGCGGCCAACACGGCGCAAGCAAACCACTTCAAGGTGTACGGTGCCGGTCAGCCGAAACAAAACGAAATGGAAGTCGTGTATTTTTTTGACTACATCGCACAGTCCAAATTGGAGTCGAGCGTCGTTGGCAAGGCTATGCCTAACACCCGTGAAGGCATGAAAGGACACACGGTAGAACTCGAATACGGTATCAGCGACAGTTTCGCTATCGGCGTGTACAGCGATTTTGAAGCTGCCAAAGGCGGCGGGCCGCGCTATGCGCAAACCCGCGCAGTGGTTTCACGCGTTAAACTTTTTAAAGATGCTGAGCGCTTCTTCGATGCGTCTGTTTACTTCGAATATTACGCCCCGCGTGAAAAATATCTCGGTGATAGTGGTGACAAACTTGAAGCACGTATTATTTTGCAAAAAAAATGGACTGACTGGGATCTACGCTTGAACCCAAAATTCGAAAAAGCTCTTGGCGGCCCTAATAGTGCGGAGCCGATGGAATTCGAATACGCCACTGGTTTATACCTAAAAATTAACGAGGGAATGAACATCGGCTTGGAAGCCTATGGCAAGATGGGTGAAATCGCAAAAATGATCCCCAGCCAAAACTCACACTACTTGGTGCCGACGGTGGAATATAACCTCGCACCCGAGTTGTGGATCAATGTCGGTGTCGCGTTTGGTGTCAACGATAAAACCAAATCCGACCAAGTCGCATTCAAGACCTATCTCGAATTCGAGTTTTAAGCGGATTTAACCCACGCCGGTCTCGCAACGAGACCGGCGTTCGGGTTTTGTATTAGCGCCCGCGCTCTTCTCCCCAGATGACCTTGTGCAATTGCAGTTGAAAGCGCACCGGTAAATGGTCGTCCAGAATCCATTGCGCTAAGTGCTTGGCTTCGAGTTGGCCGTAGCTTGGAGAAAATAATAGTTCGCAGCGCGTGTTGAGTTGATGCGTCGCGAGCATCTGTTTGGCCCAGTCGTAGTCGGCGCGGTCGCAAATCACGAACTTGATTTGATCATGCACGCGCAGATGTTCGAAATTACTCAGAAGATTACGCGACACCTCGCCTGAGCCGGGTGTCTTCAAGTCAACCACGCGCACCACCCGGGCATCCACCGTCGAGATGTCCAAAGCGCCGCTGGTTTCCAGCGAAACCTCATATCCGGCCTGGCACAACGCGCCGAGCAACATGAGGCAGTTTTTTTGCGCCAGCGGTTCACCGCCGGTCACGCACACATGGCGCGCACCATAACCTGCGACCACGCTCAGAATCTCTGCGCTAGTCCTCCACTCGCCGCCCTGAAACGCATACGCGGTGTCGCAATAACCACAACGCAACGGGCACCCGGTGAGACGCACAAACACCGTCGGCCAGCCCACGTCGCGCGCCTCGCCTTGCAGCGAGTGAAAGATTTCAGTGATGCGCAGTTGCGGTGGCGCAAGGTCGGTTTGGGTAGGAGTTAATACCTTCATCAAACATTCCCAAGCGTAATTTTTATCGCGCTAACAGTGCTGGTTCGAAACTAGCGCATCATCGCTAATGCCCTTCGCGCTTGAGTTGCTCCAAATGCTGAGAGGCGAGTTGTGCTTGCGAGGTATTGGGAAATTTAGCCACCACTTCTTTAAGTGCTTGCGAAGATTTATCCCATGCGCCCAGCTCGTATTGCGTCAATCCCAGCTTCAGCAAGGCATCGGAGAATTTTGGACTGGACGGGTAACGGGTCACGATGCGCTCGAATGCAAGCAACGCGACATCATAACGATGCTGCACATAAAATGCCTCGCCCAACCAATATTGCGCATTGGCGGTGTATTCACTGCTGGGGTATTTTTTCAGGAAATCCTGCAACTCGACAATCGCCTGTTCATATTTTCCGTCGCGCAGAGTCGCAAACGCCGCGTCATAGTTCGCGCGCTCATCGCCGCTGCCGGCCGCCGCGCCCGGCGCAAGCTCACCCGACCCGCTGGACGAGTGTTGTGCCGTTTCAAGGACACGCAAACGATGGTCCAGATCCAGGTACAGCTCGCGTTGTTTGCGCACGAGGTCTTCGATACTGTGGTTGACGGTTTCAGCGTCTCCCTGCAAGCGCTGCAGGTCCTGCTGCATGGCGTCAAGGCGCGCCGCAAATTCTTCCAATGTGCGATTTTCCAGCACGCTTTCCAGTTTGGTGACGCGTTCGTCCATGGTCGGGCCACCGCGAGTGCGCGCTCCGCTGGAGGTAATGTCAACCACCGGCGCTTGTGCGGCATAAACCGAACTGGCACAAACAAAAACGCCGGACAAGCCGGCGAGAACATTATTGCGAACCGTTTTTTTCATCCGTGTTGCTCCAGCAAGTGGGACGCCCACATGAGCGCCCCGTTAGTGTGGTCACCCTCAAGTATCGGAACAAATTGAAACCGATGCCCCCTCCCCGCGCAAAAGCCAGCGCGGTAGGAATTAGATTTTTTCGCAGGGCAAGGCGCAACGAGGAAGAATAGCCGTAGCTATCGCGATGATTCCCAACCGTGCGGGCTTTACGCAGGGTTGGAAGAGTTGCAACATCGCTCTGCGGAAAAGACGCCGTTTCATGTTTCGATATTGAGGGTGACCGCACCTAAAGCCGCAGCGCGTTAGCGATATGCGAACACCGCACGGCGATTCTGCCACCAGGAATCTTCGTCGTGACCCAAGGCCACCGGACGCTCTTCACCAAAGCTGATGGTGGCGATCTGTTTGTCGGCAACCCCCTGCAATTTCAGCAATTGCCGCACAGCGGTCGCACGACGATCACCCAACGCAATATTGTATTCACGGGTGCCGCGTTCGTCGCAATGGCCTTCAATCTTCACGGTCGCGCCCGGATTTTTGGTCAAATACGCCGCATGCGCCAAGACCGCCTCGCGGAACTCAGGCTTGATATCAAAGCGGTCGAAATCAAAATACACCGTGTTCTTTAAATTGCCCGGGCCGGTGGATTTGTCGCTCGAATCGGACTTCGCACCCTTGGACGCGTCAATCGGCGTGGCGCTACCGGCACCCGCGCCGCCATCGGGTTTGGTAGTTGCTGAGGCATCTGTCTTGGATTTGGTAGTCCCGGTCGCCTTGACCTCCGTCGGCTGCTCAGGAGTGGATGAGCAACCGAATAGTATCGCAACGGGTAACGCCAACAGGACAAGTGATTTCAACGCGCGCATGTAAAGCACTCCTCATTAAATTAAAATTAAAGTTAAAATTAAGGTTGAACAATTATTGTGAAATTCGTAACAAAGGTGACCACGCCGGATCAAGTACGCGTCCCTCTTGCGAGAGGCGCTGCTTTACTCGGCCATCCACCGAAACTGCAGCCAAAATTTTCGCGTTTTTAAACGTCGTGGCGTAAATGATCATACTGCCATTGGGCGCAAAACTCGGGGATTCGTCCAAACTGCTGTCAGTCAAAACGCGCAACTGGCTCGTCTCAAGGTCTAACACGGCGACGCGGTATTCTCCACCATTTGCATGAATCATGGCCAGCATTTTTCCGTTCGGCGCAAATGACGCGCGATCATTTTCCGCACCTTCAAATGTCAAGCGCTCTTCCTTACCGCCGGCAACCGCTTTGCGGTAAATCTGCGGCCGACCGCTGCGGTCCGACGTGAACACAATAAAGCGACCATCCGGTGACCAAGCCGGGTGTGTCTCCACCGCCCAATGCTCAGTAAACCGCGTAAACACCTTGCTGCGTAGATCAAGAATGTAAATGTCAAAATTGCCCGCATCGCCGGGAGAACGCTTATGCTGCATGGCCAGCGCAAGCTTGCTGCCGTCCGGCGACCATGCCGGAGCGCCGTTGTGACCGAGCGCATTCGCCACGATCTCGCGCGTGCCGGTTGCAACGTCTTGCACATAGAGCACAAAGTGATCATTCTCAAAGCGCGAATAGGCCAGCTTGGCCCCGTCCGGCGACCACGCTGGCGACATGATTTCGGTCGGCGAATTTAAAATGTCACGCGGGCCAAAACCGTCGGCATCGGCAATCCACAAGGTATGCACGCTGGCAGCCGCGGCTTTGTGCTGCACCGTCACATAGGCGACCCGCGTACTGAACGCACCCGGCTCGCCGATTAACGCTTCATACACCATGTCGCTGATTTTGTGCGCCGTTACACGCAAGGTGGCGGGCTGCGCCGGCAGGCTAAAAGCCTTGATTTGCTGTCCCTTTAACACGTCAAACAGAAAAAAACGCACCTCGTAACCCTGTGGGGTGGCTTTGACCGAACCGATCAGCAAGTTGTCCTGGCCCAGCAGCCGCCAGTCGAGGAAGTTGACTTTAGCCGGATCGCTGGGACGCGCCACCAAGTCGGTTTGTGGCAGCACTTTAAAACGCCCGCTGCGAAATAAATCTGCCGCCACCACCGTGGTCAGATCACTGCCTACTAAAGCATCGGCACCTTCCGATGCAAACGGCACGATGGCGATGGGCAGCTTGTCTGACACACCCTCGGTAATTTCAATCGTCAAGGCCGCGTGCACCACCGAGCTTCCGATGAGCATAAAAAGCAGCGTCGCAGTACGGCTAAAAAAAGTAGTAGTCATTTAGGGCTTGAACACGAAGTTGATTTCCCGCATTTGATTAAATGCCTCTGGATCATCCTTGGGGACAGGTAAAGGCGATGCTTTTTGTATCGCTGCCTCGACCGAGCGGCTAAAAATATCATCGCCACTGCAGTTGCTCAACTTGCTGGTAACCACGTCACCCGTGGGAATGAGCCTCACCGATATTGTGCATTCCGAACCAGGCGCGAAATTAGTGGGCTTGATCCAGACGCTCCCGATTTTAGCTTTGATTTGCAATGTGAAGTCTTCAACCAGTTTGGTTGCTTCCTTGTCTCGTGCGGCCCGCGCACGTTCCTGCTGTTTTTTCAGCGCCTCCTGACGCGCACGGTCGGCGGCCTGCTCTTCTTCCATCTTGCGCTTGGTTGCAAGCTTTTCGACCTGCTGTTGTTCCTGCTTGTTCTTGAGCGCTAATTCCTCGCTGTCTTTTTTCAGCCTCTTAATATGCTCCTGTTCCTTCACGGCAAGCTCGGTCTCGGATTTTTTCTTTTTCTCCAATTCAGTGAGGCTTTGCTTCTCTTGTTCTTTCTTTTTCTTCAGTTCGGCAATGTGCTGCTCTTCGGTTTCGCGTAGCCGTTTGGCGCGCTGCGCGTCGGACTCCAGTTCGCGTTGATGACGGTCCTCTTCGTCTTTTTTGCGTTGCTCGGCCTTCTTTAATTTGTCAAGCTCGTGCTGAATTTTTCTTTCATCGACTGTAACCGCTTCGATGACGTTGACTTCCGGCGTTAGCGGGCGCTGTGTTTTAGGTGAAAATTCCAGGCTCGCCACAAATAACACACCGATGGCGACATGCATCAGCACCGACAGAGTGAAGGGAACGGCGTTTTCTTTTACCTTGGACATGCGCGCTTATTTCTTCACGGATTCAGGCGTCTCAGTCACCAGCCCCACCTGCGGCGCTCCGGCTTTTTGCAACAAGGCCATCGCGGTGACGACTTTGCCGTAGTTCACGTCTTTGTCGCCGCGCACCATGACGGGCGTACCGGGCTGGTTGCGCAACACAGCGGCAATCCGCGCCACCAGCACGTCATTGTCGATGGGCTTTTCCTGTTCATCGCCGATGTTCACGAAATAGTTGCCCTGTTTGTTCACGGTGACGACCAAAGGTTCCTTGTTGTCCCCGGCCATCGGTTCCGATGCTGCTTTGGGTAACTCGACCTGCACGCCTTGCGTGAGCAGCGGCGCGGTGACCATGAAGATCACCAGCAACACCAAGGTGACGTCAATATAGGGCACCACGTTGATTTCGGACATGCTGCGGCGTTTTTTGCGCTTGTGGGTGTCAGCCATGTTTCACCCCGTCACTGAATTTGCTGCGGCGCATTACTTGAACGCCTGCCGTTGCAGAATATTGGAAAACTCATCGAGAAAATTGGCGTAGCGGTTTTCCAGTCGATCCACCTCATTGACGAAACGGTTGTAGGCAATCACCGCCGGAATCGCCGCGAACAAACCCATTGCGGTCGCAATCAGTGCTTCGGCAATGCCCGGCGCCACCAAGCCTAAGGTGGCTTGCTTCAGGTTACCCAGCGCGCGAAATGAATTCATGATGCCCCATACGGTACCGAACAAACCGACGTACGGGCTGGTGGAACCGACCGTGGCCAGAAACGGCAGGTTGGTTTCCAACCGGTCGATCTCGCGCGCCAGTGCGATGCGCATGGCGCGCTGCGCGCCGTCGAGCACCGCCTTGGGCTCGGCGGTGTGCTGCTGGCGCAAGCGGGCAAATTCGCGAAAGCCGGACTCGAAAATCATTTCCATGCCGGCGCGATTGTGCGGACGCGAGGTGATGCTGGTGTAAAGCTGGGTGAGATCGCCGCCCGACCAGAATTTGTCTTCAAAGGCATCCGCCTCGCGCCGCGCGTGTTTGAGCACGCCCGCCTTACGGAAGGTACGCGTCCAGGAAATCAGCGACACTAACAACAGACTCGCCATGATGAGCTGCACCACATGGCTGGCATTGAGAATCAAATGCAAAATGGATAAATCAACGTTCACTCGTAATCTCCCTGAGTAGGCGCGGCGGAATCGCCGTGGGGCGTAGCGTACGCGTGTCGAGGCACGCAATTTTTATCTGTCCGGTACAAAATAGCTGTGACGCTTCACCCGCTGCGAGCTCAACGCGCTGGGCGAATAATAAACTCGCTTTTCCGATTTCTGCCAGCCGCACGCTGACCTGTAACAACTGGTTGAAGCGTGCCGGCTTCAGGTAGTCCAGCGTGACCGCGCGCACCGCGAAGATTACACCGTCATTGGCGGTCAGTTCGTCCTGCTCAAAGCCGAGACTGCGTAAATATTCGCTACGCGCGCGGTCCATGAACTTTAAATAATTCGCGTAGTAGACCACACCGCCGCAGTCGGTGTCTTCGTAGTAGACACGAATAGGAAAGAAGAATTCCGTCATGCGCGGCGTAGTAATTTAATTTTCAGCATCGAACAGATTCATCGACGCGTGTTGCGCGCTGGGCGGTGGTGGAACCAGACCGAAATGCAGGTACGCGCCTTTGGTTGCGACGCGGCCGCGCGGCGTGCGCATCATGAAACCTTGTTGAATCAAAAACGGTTCGAGCACGTCTTCGATGGTGCCGCGTTCTTCGCCGATCGCCGCAGCGATGCTGTCCACACCGACCGGGCCGCCGTCGAATTTTTCGATGATGGCCAGCAGCAGCTTGCGGTCCATCATGTCGAAGCCGTTGACGTCCACGTCGAGTAAGTCCAGCGCGCGGCTCGCCACCGCCAAATCGATGCTGCCTTTGGCTTTGACTTGCGCATAGTCGCGCACCCGCCGCAGCAGGCGGTTAGCGATGCGCGGCGTGCCACGTGCGCGACGTGCAATTTCGTTGGCACCGGCTGCGTCCATTTCGATGCCCATGATGCGCGCCGAGCGCCGTGCGATGGTGGTCAGATCCGCCGCGCTGTAAAACTCCAGCCGCTGCACAATGCCGAAGCGGTCACGCAGCGGCGACGTGAGCAGACCTGCGCGCGTGGTCGCGCCGACCAGCGTGAACGGCGGTAAATCCAGCTTGATGGAACGCGCCGCCGGGCCTTCGCCGATTAAAATGTCAAGCTGGTAGTCTTCGAGCGCCGGATAAAGAATTTCTTCCACCACCGGGCTCAAGCGGTGAATCTCGTCGATGAACAACACGTCTTTTGCTTCGAGGTTGGTCAGCAACGCGGCCAGATCGCCCGGCCGCTCCAGCACCGGCCCGGAGGTGGCGCGGATGTTGACGCCCATTTCTTGCGCGATGATGTTGGCCAAGGTGGTTTTACCCAAACCCGGCGGGCCGAAAATCAGCACATGGTCGAGCGCCTCGCTGCGCCCGCGCGCCGCCTGGATAAAAATATCCATCTGCTCGCACACCGCCGGCTGGCCGACGTAGTCGCTTAAGCGACGCGGGCGGATAGCGCGGTCCAGCGCGTCTTCCTCGCGAATTTGTACGGGCGCAATCAGGCGGTCGGTTTCAATCATGGCGGGTGCGATTCTACTTCACCAGCGCCTGCAATGCTGCGCGAATAATTTTCTCGCTGGGAAGCTCGGCGGTATCCACGGCGTTCACCATGCGGCTGGCTTCCGGAGGCGAATAGCCCAGCGTAATCAGTGCCTCGATGGCGTCTTTCATCGCACTGCTTTTGACCATCGGCAAGCCGGCTATTTTGCCGGGTTCTTCGGCCGTGTTGCCGCCCTCCCAATTCGCAACGCGATCACGCATTTCGATCAGCAAACGTTCGGCGGTTTTTTTGCCAATACCCGGCACCCGCACCAGTTGCGCGGCGTCGTCGTTGCGCACGCAGCGCACGAAATCGTCCACCGCCATGCCGGACAAAATCGCCAATGCCACCTTAGGGCCGACGCCGCTGACCTTGAGCAAGGTGCGGAACAACTGGCGCTCGGCGTCGCTGCCAAAGCCGTACAGCAGATGCGCGTCTTCGCGCACCACCAGGTGGGTGTGTAAGGTCACGCTCGCGCCCGTTTCCGGCAACTGGTAGAAGGTGCTCATCGGCGCGGACAGTTCATAGCCGACGCCGTGCACATCGAGCAATAACTCGGGTGGTTTTTTACTGAGCAGAATTCCGTGCAAACGACCGATCAAAGTTGCGCTCCCCTGAAACAAAACAAACTCAACATCACGACAACACCCCCGCGCGCTGTTCTGCTTGAACGATCAATCGCAGCGTCTGCCGCGAATGCGCATGACACAAGGCCACCGCCAGCGCATCCGCTGAATCTGGTGTGGGTACATCGGGCAGCTTGAGCAACACGCGCACCATGTGTTGCATCTGGTTTTTCGCCGCATGACCTTTGCCGACGATGGCTTGCTTGATTTGCGTGGCGGCGTATTCGGTGACCGGCAATCCCGGCAAGAGTGCCGCACACAGCGCCGCGCCGCGCGCCTGGCCGAGCTTCAAGGCGGCGTCGGCATTGCGATGCATGAACACTTTTTCGATGGCGATTTCCTGTGGTTGGTAAGTCACGACGATTTCCTGAATCCCCAAAAATATCGAGCGCAAGCGCTGCGGCCACTCTTCTTTGTCGACGCGCACAATCCCGCTGGCCACGTAAGTCATGCGCCGACCCTCCACGGCGATGATGCCGTAACCGGTGATGCGTGAGCCGGGGTCGATGCCGAGAATATGAATCACGAGGCGGTCAGCGCCGCGCCTGCAACGAGACCGGCGGCCTTGAAATGAATGCTTTGCACGTGGTACAGGTCCTATTAATGGAGGTAAATTCATCCGGGCGCGGAAAGTGTAGCATCGCCCCCGCGTGAGCGTGACCTTACAAATACGACCCACACCGGCGCCTGCATCTATCGAAAAATCTTTGCCTATGGAGTCTTTTTTATATTGTGGAATCGCTGTGAACCTGTAAAAATTTATTGTCTGGGGGCCACGCTTTGACTCGTTGGCCGATTATGGTTTGCGTATCTGTCATGCCTTGACTCAATAAGCAACCCATGGAGTACATCTGTTAACGCAGGAGTTGTAGCCGTGCTATGAACATCAAGCCCACGTTGTTGGTTTTTTCGTGCGTCATATCATCCACGTTGTATGCGTCTGAAGTGAATACTGCTGCGGAAGACTACATATGGCAAGAACGCTATGCCGAGCGTATGGAACTTGCTCGCAGCGGCGACGCGGAGGCGCAATTCAACATCGGTGAAATGTACGAAAAAGGCAGCGGCGTTTCCGCGAATATCAAAAACGCGTTCATGTGGTTTGAGCAAGCCGCGCAACAAAATCACCAAAAAGCACAATTCAAAATCGCCTACATGTATTACCGCGGCGAAGGCGTGACCGCAGACCCTGCCAAGGCATTTCAGTTGATGACCCCGCTTGCAAACTACGGCTATGCGCGCGCCCAGTATTACCTCGCTTTGATGTACGAGACCGCTGCCGGAACGGCGCGTAATATGGATCAAGCCCAATTGTGGTATAGCCGTGCGGCGGTGGGTGGTTATGCCCCTGCCCAACAAGCGCTCGCCGACACCAAGCGCTTCCCCACACGCCGCGCGCAGGCCGGCGAGCTACCGAAAAACACGCCGCACATAAAACCGCCCGCGCTGGTCGATAGCCAACTCACGCAAAATATTCCCGCCAATTTAAGTGCGCCTCACACCAAAAACGATCCCATCGTAACGGCGCTTCGCGACGAAGCGGCGCGCGGTGCGCAAATTGCTTTGGGGGGCTTGAACACGGCCGGTACGGCCCATTTTCCCACTCCACCCGCCACGGCGATTGCCGCCTTGCAGCCAATCATTCAAACGCAACCGACCACCTATTCCATGCTCGCAAGCGGCAACTGGGTGTCGCAGATGAATTTACCGGTAGAGTTCCTGCCGTCCAAGTTAACCTCATGCGAGCCGAGCAATGAAACCGCCATCGAGTGCGTTTCCAAAGAGCTGGTACGCGCGTTAGGAGAATCGGAAATTGGCTATCGGACGCAAGCAACCGTATATGCGGTGCAGCCCAGCGGCGAATTTAAAATTGTTTACCGTAATAACATCGTAAAAATCAACCGCCGCCACGACGCTAAATCTGCAACGGAACTTACCGGTATTGATAAAGGCATCAAACTCGGCTTGCAAGAAACCGAACACCATTTGGAATGCAAACTCGAAAACGAATGGATTATTCAGTGCGTGAAAAATCAGACGCAAAAAATTACCATCACTAAACAAACCTCATTGTAGTTTCATTGTGCGCCGCGCGCGGCGAAACGGAGCGCCCGCTCCGCGTATTGCTCATGGAGCATCTATCCGTGCTCCGCGCCATTGTCTTCCGCAGCAAATGAAGTGCGCACGACCTCCGACAGGGAATGCGCGTGCATTTTTTCCATAATTTTAGCCCGATGCGCTTCCACTGTGCGATTGCTGATACCCAAGTCAGAGGCGATGATTTTGTTGCGCTTGCCTTGAATCAGCAACTCCATCACCTCGCGCTCGCGTGGGGTCAGGCTGGCAATGCGGGTTGCCGCTTCCACATGCTGGCGTAGCTCTTTGCGTGTCTCAACGTCGCTTGCGACACATTGTTTGATGCGCTCCAGCAACACTTCATTCTTGAACGGTTTTTCGATGAAATCGACCGCGCCTTCTTTCATCGCTTGCACCGCCATGGTGACGTCGCCGTGCCCCGACATAATAATCACCGGCACCCGGATATGGCGTTCAAGCAGCAATTTCTGTAATTCCAGGCCGCTCATGCCGGGCATGCGCACATCGAGCACCAAGCAGCCGGGTTGCTCGGGCTTGTAGATTTTTAAAAACTCTTCGGCCGACGCACAGGTCACCACACGTAAATCTGCGGATTTCATCAGCAAGCGCAAAGCACTGCGTATCGCTTCATCGTCATCCACAACATACACGATGGGGTCATGTTGCATCGTTTTTCTCCTAGGTTGTCATGGCCGGTAATACGAGCCGAAAAATTGTTCCCTGCCCGCTATTGGATTCCGCAGTGAGTTGTCCTTCGTGCGCTTTTATAATCGACAGGCTCAGCGATAATCCCATCCCCATGCCCTGGGGTTTGGTGGTGAAAAACGGCTGAAAAATATTCTCGGTAACGCCTTGCGGCAGACCGGGGCCGGTGTCACGCACCGCCACTTCCAAAGCACCGTCGGCGCGCGCGCAGGTCGTGATCATAATAGCGCGCTGCGTACTGCCGGCGTGGGCAATGGCTTCAATCGCGTTGCGCACTAGGTTAAGTATCGCTTGCTCGATCAAGATTTTATCCACTCTCACCGGCGGCAACGCTTCGGTCAATTCGGTGCTTATATCCACCTGATTCCAGCGCGCTTCAACCTGGGTGAGGCGCACCACGTCGCCAACCAGTTCGTTGAGGCTGATCGGTATCCGTTCGGCCGGCTCTTTACGCACAAATTTGCGAATGCGTCGGATCACTTCGCCCGCGCGCTGAGCTTGATCGCCGATGTCCTGCAGCACCTGCCGCACTTCGGTAAGATCAAATTTACCGGAATCGAACATCCGCAAACAAGTATCGCTGAAGCTGGCAATTGCGCACAAAGGCTGGTTGAGCTCATGCGCAATTTCGGTCGCCATCTGTCCCATGGTCGTCAGGCGTGACACATGTGCAAGATCAAAAAGATGCTGACGTTCTAATTCCTCGGTTGCGCGCTTTTCGGTGATGTCGATACCGGTCGCGATCACGAACTCGACCTCGCCGGTTTGGTCGACAATAACGGTATTGGACCAGTCGATCAATCGTCGCCAGCCTGCTTTAGTCAGCCAGTGATTTTCATATTTGCTCCCGCCCTTGCTGGCCAGCAATTCGCGGAATACCGGCTGCACGCGCGCCACCACGTGCGGCTCCAAAAACGTATCCCACACGTAGCGCCCTTTAATCTCCGTTTCGAGATAACCCATGACTTGTTCGCAATAGCGATTGCAGCGCACCAGACGGCCTTGTGGGTCCAGCACGACCACAATCGCGCCGACGGTATCGAGAATCGCCGAACTGAAATCGCGCTCCTTGCGTAAGGTCTCCTCGGTACGTTCGCGCTCGGCGATCTCCTCGTGCAAGCGACGATTAGTCACTTTCAGGAACGCGGTACGCTCCATGACGCGCTGTTCGAGCAGATTGTGGGCACGTCGCAGCTCTTCATCGGCGCGTTGCCGTTGCATGGCATAACGAATCACGCGCGCGATCACGTGACCGTCGGCATTGCCCTTCACCAGATAGTCCTGCGCGCCGTGTTGCACGGCATGCAGTGCCATCGATTCGTCGTCGACACCGCTCAAAACAATCACCGGCACCGACGGCGCAGCCGCCTTGGTGCGGCTCAGGGCGATGATGCCGGAAGAATCAAGCAACGTCAGGTTCAATAGAATTGCAGCAAAGGCACGTTCTTTAAGCTGCTCCTGGGCGGTCGATAATCGATCCGCCACGGTGATTGCAAATTCATCTGCGGCAAATTCCATCAACTGGGATTGCACCAACACCGCATCGTGCGGGTCGCTTTCGATCAACAACACCGGGAGAGGTTCACGACGCATGAATACAGTCTAGCTAAGTTTCATCGCACGCCGCGCAATGCGCATTTCGGGATATCAAACAGCTTGAGTCAATACCCGCCCCAATAAACTTACCGCCCGCGCTTCCTTGTCAACTGCTCCAGTGTTGCGCGCGCGTCGTCGACGCCTGGAAATTCTACTTGGCGGCGTAGCGCCTCCTGCAAGTGGCGCCGCGCCGCCACCACCTCACCCTGCTTGGCGAGCGCTGCGCCCAAGTGATAGTGCACTACCGGCACCTGCGCCAGGCCCTGCAGCGCGCGCTCAAGATAGGGCACGGCCGCCGCCGCATCACCATTACTGTAGTACACCCAGCCGACCGTATCGAGGTAGGCGGGATTACTATTCACCCGCAGCCGATCCGCCAGTTGCTTGGCCTTGGCCAAGCGCGTCGCATCCGGTGTTTCCGTGATCAGCAACATGGCCAGATTATTCATTGCGGCGAACGACAGCGGCTCTTTGGCCAGCACGCTTTCGTATTGCTGCACTGCGTGCTCATACTGCCCTTGACGTTCGTAGGTGGCACCGAGCGCGAAGAGCAAACTGACATCACCGTGGGTTGCGGAAATCCCATCCTGATAAATTTTGATCGCGTCTGCCACCGCACCACGCGCCATACGCACCGCCGCGAGATTGCGATAAGCCGGCGCATAGCGCGGGTCGGCCGCCAGTGCTTTGCGAAATGCAGTTTGCGCATCGTCGCTGCGTTTTTGCACTAGGCGCACTTCACCCAGTAAATTATAGGCATGCGCAAGCTGTGGAAACTGTTTCAAAATTTGCTGGATACGCTGCACCGCGCGCGCCGGTTGCTTTAGTGCCAGATAGCTTTTTACGATCCCCGCCAAGCGCTCGAAGGATTGCGGCTTGGAACGCAGCGCTTCTTCGAACTGTTTAATGCTGGCCGCATAGGCTTTTTTCTGCTGGTACACCCAACCGCTGTAGTAATAGCCCAACCCTGGATCAAGCGAAGTCGCCTTGACCTGCTCTGCCACCGCCATCGCAGCCTTCCAATCCGACTTGAGCACATACGCCTGCAACAAGGCTTCGGCCACCGCGCTTTGAGCGGGATTTTCCTTCAGGAAAATTTGCAGCGCGTCGATGGCGGCCTCCGCTTGACCGTTTTGAGTTTGCAGTTGCGCATAGGCTAGCAGCGACTCGACATCGTGCGGATTGGCTTCACGCGCCTTTTGCAGGCTTTCCAGCGCCTGCGGCACGTCCGCCTGTGCGAACTGCGCGCGCGCCAGCAGCCGCCAAGCGACCGACGACTTAGGCTGCACCTGCAAGGCGGCACGAATATCCGGTGTGGCGCGATCAAAGGCACCGCGATCCAGCGCTAAGCGGGCGCGCAGCAACAGGGCTTCGGAATCCGCAACATTGTTTTTTACCTCATCGTTGAGCAACAGCTCGGCTTCGTCGCGTGCTCCGTGCTGCGCCAGCCACTGCGCCAATTTAAAACGTGCCAACCGGCCGTCGATGCCGGCCGGGTCGCGCGCGATAATGTCACGATAGATCTGCTGCACTTGGTCGTCGGCAAGTGCCTGCTCGTACACGCTGGCCAGCCCAAAACGCAGCGTGTACGCCTGTGGCTGCTGCGTGATGTAGCTCAGCAGCAAATGCTCGGCAGCGGTGGCGTCGCGGTTTTGGGCGATAAAATCCACCAACGCCAAGCGCGCAGCGTCGTTGTCCGGCAGAACCACCAACGCGTCGCGCAAGGTACTCTCGGCGTCGTCCAACCGGCCCATGCGCGTGTAGACCGCCGCCATCCGCACACGGTGCGACAACTCCAGCGGCTCGATACGCAGGCTGACTTGCAATAACTGCAAGGCTTGCTGTGTATCGCCTTGCTGCGCGAGCGCTTCCGCCAGCGCCGCCTGTACGGCGGCATGCTGCGGATGACGCAACAACGCCTGTTGCAACTGCGCGATGCCTTCCGGCGTGTGACCGCTACGCAGGGCCAAGCCGGCCAGGAACAAGGTCGCTTCGATCTGCTCGGGATCGGCGCGCAATGCCGACTGCGCATCCTGTTCGGCGCGCACCAGGTCACCGCGTCGCGCAAACACACCGGCACGAATCAGCAGCGCACCGGCATCGTTGGGGTTGTTCACCAATACCTGACCCGTTGCTGCCAGTGCCTTGTCCAACGCGTCGATGGCCAATAATGCGCGCGCTAATCGTACTTGTGCGGCGTTATACAGCGGGCTGGTGTTGGTCACCTGTTGATACAATGCCAATGCCGCGCGCGGACCCTGCAATTTCTCCACAATTTGGGCCATGTAAAAATTCGCCTTCGCATCGGCCGGTGCAAGCTGCAATGCGTTGGCATATTCCAAACGTGCCTGGACGTAGTCACCCGCCGCAAAGTATTGCGCGCCGCGTTCGACAAACTGCGCAAGCTGCGATTCTTTACTGCTGCAAGCCGCCAGCATCAAAACTAAAACGATCCCGAAAGTTCGCCACGTGGCTTTGCAAATCAACGGTGTTCCCCTGCAATGATATTGGACGCGCAGTGTGGCAAAGCTGATAAAGCGCGTCTACATAGTGTGCACAGACAATGAAGCCGAACGAAGAAAACTACGGGTGTTTTCGTTCCCCGCGCTCATATTGCTCTTTGCGCGCAATTTCAAACCCACTATCATGGGCACTTCTGCTTACTACAAGGGGACGGACATGGTGCAGATGTTTAAAATAATTTGGGGCGTGTTAGCGCTCGCCATCGCCATTACTTTTTCATTTAACACTAATGCCATTGCAGGAGACAACATGCATCCACACGTACGCCTTAAAACCAGTTTCGGCGATATTCTGCTGGAACTAGATCGCGAGAAAGCACCCAAGTCGGTGAATAACTTTCTGGCCTATGTCGGCGAGGGCTTTTACGATGGCACCATTTTCCACCGCGTGATTGACGGTTTCATGCTGCAGGGCGGTGGTATCACGCAAGACTACAAACGCAAAGACACCAAACCTGCCATCGACAACGAAGCGGAAAACGGCTTGAAAAATAATCGCGGCACGCTCGCGATGGCGCGCACCAACATGCCGCACTCGGGCAGCTCGCAGTTTTTCATCAACGTGGTCGACAACGATTTTCTGAATCATCGCTCACCCACGCAAGAAGGCTGGGGCTACGCGGTGTTCGGTAAAGTCACGCAAGGCATGGACATCGTCGACAAAATTCGCAAGGTGCCGACCGGCTCGGGCGGCCCCTTTCCCAAAGATGTGCCGCAAGAGCCGGTGGTCATTTTGAAGGCAACACTGGAACCTTGAGCCTCTGCTCACTCTCCTCTTCTGCATAACCCGCAGCACCGGAAAATCCGGCGAGCAGTGCATGCCGGATGACAAACTTGCGGCAATTCACGCGGCAACGGGGCTTGCGTATTTCGTTTAGCCCTGTCGCCGCAGTTCTACACATTCTGTACAATGGTGCCTCGTTTCGATCCTATTGATCGCGACATCACTACGGAAATATCAAACCTGTGTCATTTTTGTCGAGGTTAGTTACATCCATCCGCCGGTGGTTCGGCCCGGCACCTTCCACACCGCCCGACAGCGAGTCACTACCCGACCCCATTCCGGTGCACGTGCCGTTGGCGGATCACTTGTCCGACATCACCTTTGCAAGTTTGAAGCTGCCGGAGGCGGTGCTGCGCGGCATCGAGTCGACCGGCTTCACACGCTGCACGCCAATCCAGGCGCAGACCTTGCCGCTGGCCTTGGCCGGGCACGACGTGATGGGCCAGGCGCAAACCGGCACCGGCAAAACAGCGGCATTTTTGATCGCGATGTATCACCGCCTGCTGACGCAACCGGCCAGTCCCCGCCGTCGCGTTAACCAGCCGCGCGCGTTGATCATTGCGCCCACGCGTGAACTGGCGGTGCAAATCCATAACGATGCTGTGGCTCTCGGCCAGTTCACCGGGCTCAAGCTTGGGCTGGTGTACGGCGGCACCGGGTTCGAGGCACAGAAAAAAATGCTCGAAGAAGGCGTGGACGTGTTGATCGGCACACCCGGTCGCGTGATCGACTACTTCAAGCAAAACATCTACGACCTGCGCGAAGCCCAGGTGGTGGTGTTGGACGAAGCAGACCGCATGTTCGACTTAGGTTTTATTCGCGACATCCGCTTTTTGTTGCGCCGCTTGCCCAAACCCGAGCATCGTTTGAGCCTGCTGTTTTCGGCCACATTGTCGCATCGGGTCACCGAACTTGCCTACGAACACATGAACAACCCCAAGCAGGTGTCGATCACGCCCGAGCGCATGACTGCCGAGCGCGTCACCGAGTCGGTGTACTTCCCCGCCAACGAAGAAAAGATTCCGTTGCTGCTGGGCTTGCTGCGCACTAAAAAAGTGACGCGCGCGCTGGTATTTGTCAACACCAAGCCGGTCGCAGAACGCATCGGCAATTATTTGCGCGGTAACAATTATAAAGCCGGGGTGTTGTCGGGCGACGTGCCGCAACCCCAGCGCCTGCGCATCTTGAAGGAATTCACCGAGGGCACCTTGCAGATTCTGGTCGCGACCGACGTGGCCGCACGCGGCTTGCACATCCCCGCCGTCAGTCATGTGTTTAACTACGATCTGCCGCAAGACGCCGAAGACTATGTGCACCGCATCGGCCGCACCGCACGCGCCGGCGCCGCCGGTGAAGCGGTCAGTTTCGCCTGCGAAACCTATGCATTCTCGATGGACGACATCGAAAGCTACATCAGCCATAAAATTCCGGTGGCGAGCTGCACCCCCGACCTGCTGACCAAACCGCTGCCACCCGCACGCAGCGAAAACAACGACGCCGAGGGCGCCCTGCCGCGCCGTCGCCCAGTCCGTAACGGTGGTCCGCGCCGCAGCGGCCCACCACCCAAACGCGGCGCCCGACGTCCGTAAATAGTGCGCAGTGATTTTTGGTCAGGGTGCGCTGGCGACGCCCCCGTGAGGGGGACTGCGTCACCTCAGTTTCGTTGCTGTCAGTGGTGCGGCTATCACCTGCAGTGAATGCTCCTTACGCCAAACTCTTGTTCACAATTTCAAATACATCCTTGGACAACCCCGCGTGCTGGCGCAAGCGTTCAAGCTGTTGCTTCAGCAACACCTGGCGCCCGGCATCGTAACGCCGCCAGGCGGTAAAGGCGCTGACCAAGCGCGCGGCGACCAGTGGATTCAAAGCATTCAGCGCAAGCACATAATCGCCCAATAACTCATAACCTGCCCCACTGCGTTCATGGAAGCGCACGTGATTGCCGTGCGCAAACGCGCCGATCAGCGCACGCACTCGATTGGGATTTTTAATATTGAACGCAGCATGTCGTGTGAGCGCGACGACACGTTGTAATGTGTCGGGCCGGCGACAGGTGGATTGGATCGTAAACCACTTGTCGAGCACCAGATTGTCGTCTTGCCACTGGGTATAAAAGGCAGCCAGCGCGGCGTCGCCTTCCGCGCCTTCGCTATTGATAAGGAACAGCAGCGCCGTCACGACATCGGTCATGTTATTGCCGCTGCGAAATTGCTCGATGCAGGTACGACGTATGCTCGCGTCATCCAGCTCCATCAAGTAGCCCAACGCGGTATTTTTTAATGACCGTCGCGCCATCGCGGCCGCGTCGATGCTGTATTCGCCGCTATCTCGATTAACTGTAAACACCCGCTGCCATAGGTCGTGCAGCTCCGTTGCCAGCGTGCGCCGCACAAAACGGCAGGCGTTGTGGATGGCGTCGGGGTCAACCACCGCCATGAACTCCGCGATGTAGGTCTCCGCCGGCAACGTCAATGCCTGCGTCACCAGTGCCGGATCAAGCTGCGTGTCTGCAAGCATTTTAGCCACGGCGCGCACGTAAGCGGCGTCGAGTTCCAAGGCTTGTCTTTTTTGAAGACGCTCGACCAGTTGTAAAATAATCCGTACCGCCAACTGCTGGCTAGCTTCCCAGCGATTGAACAAATCGCTGTCGTGCGCCATCAGGAAACAGCGTTCCGCCTGGCTCAAGTCGATATCGATTTTTACCGGCGCGGAAAAACCACGCAGCAACGACGGCACCGGCGGCTGCGGAATATTGACAAAGGTATAGCGCTCTTCAGCGTTGCGCAGGTGCAGCACGCGCGTGCCGCCACTAGGTTCAGCCTCGCCCGCCAGTTGCAGCGGTAAGTCATTGCCGTTGGCGTCCAGTAAGCTCAGCGCCAACGGCACATGAAATGGTTGTTTGTGAGCTTGTCCGGGGGTGGCCGGGCAACTTTGACGCACGCTTAGCGTACAGGTACGCGCGGCCGCATCGTAGTGCCGTTCGACGTGCAATTCGGGCGTGCCCGCCTGACTGTACCAGCGCTTGAACTGGCTGAGATCGGTTCTGCTTGCGTCTTCCAGCGCGCGCACAAAATCGTCGGTCGTCACTGCCTGGCCATCATGGCGCGTGAAATACAAATCAGTGCCGGCGCGAAACTTCTGCGCACCGATGATCGTGCGCATCATGCGAATCAACTCCGCGCCTTTGTTGTATACCGTCATGGTGTAGAAGTTGTTGATCTCGACATAAGACTCCGGGCGCACCGGATGCGCCATCGGCCCGGCGTCTTCGCGAAACTGGTTGGTGCGCAGCGCGTTGACGTCGGCAATGCGCTTCACCGCGCGCGAGCTCATGTCGGCGCTGAATTCCTGATCGCGAAATACCGTAAAGCCCTCTTTGAGGCTCAACTGAAACCAGTCGCGACAGGTTACGCGATTGCCCGACCAGTTGTGAAAATACTCGTGGCCGATGATGCTCTCGATGGCTTGATAATCCCCGTCGGTCGCTGACTGCGGCTTGGCCAGCACATAGCGCGAATTGAAAACGTTCAGCCCCTTGTTTTCCATCGCGCCCATGTTGAAGTCGTCGACCGCGACGATCATATAAATATCGAGATCGTACTCCCGGCCGAACACTTCCTCATCCCATTGCATGGCTTTACGCAGCGAACGCAACGCGTGTTCGCACTGCGTGGCGTTATGGTGCTGCACGAACACCTGCAAAACAACGCGCCGGCCCGAGCGCGTAATGAACGCGTCCTCGACGCAAGCCAGATCGCCCGCGACCATCGCGAACAGGTAACTTGGCTTGGGAAACGGGTCCTGCCAGCGTGCCCAGTGCGTGCCACCCTCGCCGGCGCCACGTGCCACACAGTTGCCGTTGGACAACAGCACTGGATACTTAGCCTGCTCACCACTGAGAGTGACGATGTAGCGTGCCAGCACATCGGGCCGGTCCAGAAAATAAGTGATTTTTCGAAAGCCTTGCGCCTCGCACTGCGTGCAGAAATTACCGCTGGATTTGTACAGCCCTTCAAGCGAAGTATTGTCCTGCGGACGCAGCATCGTGATGATGTCAAGCACGAACTCTTTTGGCATCGACTTGATCGTCAGGCATTCGGCCGACACTGCATACTCCGCGCTTTGCAACACGCGCCCGTTGAGCGTGATCGATTCAAGTTCAAAGCCATGCCCGTCGAGCAATAACGGCGTGTCGAGCGCTGTCGTGGACGCACGACGCATCTGCAATTGCGCGCGCACGCGTGTGCGCTCCTCGCCAAGATCAAAACGCAGATCCACGCTATCAATCAGAAATTCCGGCGCGCGATAGTCTTTAAGATGGGTCGTACGCGGCGCAGCATCGGTCATAGTGGCTAGTTTCCTTATGTGGGAATGGTTAAACGCATGGTATCAAGATAGCAGCGAATCGCGAGTTCAGTTTTGCGCAACAGCATGCAACAATGCGCCGCCATGTTTATTGAATTCCATCGCAACCTGATCACCGACCGCGCACGCAACGCAGCGTTTTATCGCGCGCTGCAACAGGTCATCGTTCCGGGTACAACCACGGTGGCCGATCTGGGCTCGGGCACCGGCCTGCTGGGCTTCTATGCGCTGCGGCTGGGCGCCAAAGACGTGTATTTCTACGAATATTCACCCGCGCTGAAATTAAGCCAAAAAATCGCACGCCACAATGGACTGCGCCGTGCGCATTTCATCCATCAACATTCGCGCCAAATGGACCACCCGGTCGCCGTCGATGTGGTGGTGTCAGAAACGCTCGGCAACTACGCATATGAAGAAAACATCATCGAAACGCTGGCCGATGCGCGCCGTTTTCTGAAACCCGGCGGCAGCATTATTCCGCAACACATTGCGCAATTTGTGGCACCGGTGATCACGCCACGCATACATCAGGAATTATGCGTGTGGGACGACGTAGGTGCTGAGCTTGACTTCAGTCTCGCCAAAGAAATGAGTGTTAATAATCTTTACGTGCGCTTGCTACAGCGCGACGATGTACTCGATGCCGGCACCAGCGCCAAGCGCTGGGACGCCGTTGATCTGCGCAAAAAAAATGCCAGCGTACGACGCGGCAACGCGCACTGGACCCTCGCCGGCAACGTGACGCTCTACGGTTTTGCGTTGTGGTGGGAATGCGAATTGCTGCCGCAGATCACGCTGTCGACCAGCCCGCTTGCGCCGCGCAGTCATTGGGAGCAACTGTATTGCCCGCTGCGCGAACCGCTCCAGGCACAGGCCGGTGACGAGCTGTCGATTGCACTGACTTCCGACTCGCGTTTTGAAGTGGGCGCCAGCGTGAAATGGGATGTGACCATGAAATCGAAAACATCCGGCACACTCATACAACAATCGCTGGATATGAAACACGGCGATACGAGTTAGCGTGAGGGTGCTTCTACACGCGCACACCTCATCCCTATTTATGTGATCAGCTCGGGCCGATGAATCGCATAACCTTGCGCGTAGTCCACACCAATGCGCGCAAGCTCGATTTTTATATCCGGGTGCTCCACGAATTCGGCGATGGTTTTCATACCGGCCACGTGGCCGATATTATTGATGGCGGCGACGATGGCGGCGTCCATCGGATCGGTCAGCATGTCGCGCACGAACGCACCATCGATTTTCAGATAATCCGCCGCCAGCGTTTTCAAATACGAGAACGAACTCAAGCCGGAACCAAAATCGTCGAGCGCAACCTTGCAGCCCAACGCGCGGACGTTTTGAATAAACGAAAGTGCATTGGTCAAGTTGCCGATGGCGGCGGTTTCGGTGATCTCAAAGCAGATGGACTGTGGCGGCAGACCGGTGTGCGTCAAGGCTTCCTGCACGAAGTTCAAATAGCCGCTGTCGCCGAGCGTCGCGCCGGAAAGATTGATGAAATAAATGTTGTCCACGTGCGCTTGCCGCGTGCTGAATTGCCGCACCAGATATTCGAATGCATGGGTCAGCACCCAGCGATCCAGCTTCGGCATCAGATTGTAGTGTTCGGCGGCGGGAATGAACGCGCCCGGCAAGATCAGCTTGCCGTCGTGGCCTTGAAGGCGCAGCAGAAATTCACAGGCGGGCCCGACGGTATTTCCAGCCAGCGAAACGATGCGCTGTTTGTGCAGCACAAATTGATCGTCGCTGAGCGCCTGGTTGAGTTGCGACACCCACTCCATTTCACCGCGCCGGCGCATCAGCTCGACGTCGTCCGCGTGATAGACCTGCACGCGGCCACGCCCTTTGTCCTTGGCGGCGTAACAGGCCATATCGGCGGCGCGTAACAGCTCGGTGTGGGTCTGGCTTGCGCTATCCAGCATCACCAAGCCGATACTGGCGCCGATGGTGAAGGTCTGGTCCAGCCACGCAAAGCGGAATTCCTTGACCAGATTCAGCATGCGCTCTGCGACTTCCAACGCGTGCGTCAACGAGCAGTGTTCCAGCAACACGCCGAATTCGTCACCGCCCAGCCGCGCCAGCGTGTCCCGGCCGCGCACCGGTCCTTTTAATATCAGGGCAATCTGTTTGAGCAACTCGTCGCCGGCCACATGACCGCAGGTGTCGTTGACGATCTTGAACTGGTCGAGGTCCAGATAAAACACTGCATGCTGAACGTCGGCGCGTGCGCTTTTTAACGCGTTCACCAGCCGCCGTTCAAACTCGGAGCGATTGAACAACCCGGTCAACGCATCGTGAAACGCAAGATAGTGGATTATCTCCTGCGCATCGCGTTGCTGGTGCCGGTTCTTGGCTTCACGCAGCTCACGCTCGACGGCAGGAACCAGGCGTGACAAATTATTTTTCATAATGTAATCGTGCGCACCGCTTTTCATCGCGGCGACCGCGACTTCCTCGCCGATGCTGCCGGAAACGATGATAATCGGCAGATCGTAACCGGCCTGCCGGACTTGCAGGATGGCGGCTTCGGAACCGAAGCCCGGCAGGTTGTGATCGGTGATGACGATATCCCAGATGGCAGTATCCAGGGTGGCCTGCAACGTGGCGGCGGTGTCGACGCGCTGAAACTCCAGCTCCAAGCCGCCTCTGCGCAGTTCGCGTGCGATCAGCAGCGCATCGTCTTCCGAGTCTTCCACGATCAATACGCGCAGTAACGTATTCATATCAGCGACTTCACAGCGGCATGATGCAAGCGGGCGGTCATTTTTTTCGTGGACTCATTTGATCCCCTTTCCATGCTGCTGCGGGGAAGCTAACGTAAGACGAACAGGTGCAATACAACGTATCCCCAGACGGGCGTCGCCTGCGGAGCGAATTTTTCCCGGCCAGCCTTTGGCCTTGGCGGTATCGATTACTGGCACCTTATCGGCATGCCGCAGGTGAAGATAAATGCCCATTGCAGGCATTGCGAGGCGGCGGCGGCGCCAGCCCGCGCGGCTCATTTTTTTCACCACGGCAATAGCCTAAGCTAACCTTTGTAGGATATGCCCAACGTAAGATTTCTGCCGCCCGGATCGATAACTATAGTATCGCTTAACTCAACCAACCCCGGCCTGACCGTGAAAATCCGCCTGCTGCCCAGTGAACGTGAGTTTGATCAACGACCCAACGAGTCGGTGTTGGACGCCGCGTTACGCGCCGGTGTGGCGTTGGACTACGGCTGCGCTTCCGGCACCTGCGGCAAATGCATCGCGCGCCTGCTTGAAGGTAGCGTCACCAAGATCAATCACAGCGATTTCACGCTGACCGAGGCGCAGCGCGCGCAACACACTGTGCTGCTGTGCTGCAACAGCGCCACTCGCGACGCGCTGCTGGAAGTGCACGAAGCGGAAGGCTCGGCGGATATCTCGTTACAAACGCTCGACCTGCGGGTGCGCAAACTGGAAACACTTTCGCCGCAGATGCTGCTGTTGCATCTGCGCGCCCCGCGCTCCAACACACTGCGCTTTCTGGCCGGACAACGGGCGCAGCTTGACTTTGGCAAGGGCATCGCGCGACTGATGTCGATAGCCAGTTGCCCGTGCGACAGTTTGAACCTGCAATTTCATGTGGCGTCGGATGACACGGCGTTGTTTAGCCGCGTGCGTGCGCTTGGCGTCAACGACAATGTAAAACTCCATGGCCCCTCCGGCAGCTTCGTGTTCGATGAACACAGCGGCCGACCCAGTCTGTTCGTTGCCTACGGCACCGGCTTTGCGCCGATCAAGAGCCTGCTGGAACATACGCTGTCATTGGAACGCGAGCAACCGGTGCACCTGCTGTGGCTGGCGGCGGCGCACGGCCACTACCTGCACAACTACTGCCGTGCGCTTGCAGATGCCTTGGACAACGTGCACTACGCGCCGTTAATCGACGCGGGCGCAGGGCAAGACACTTTAGCGCAGGCCCTGGGCGAGCTGGAAAACGTGGGAAGTTTCGATGCGTATTTATCCGCGCCCGGCGCGCTGCTTGCGCAAGCGCGCGCCACCTTGGTGGCGCGCGGTGTGCCGCTCGAACGCATCTTCAGTGAAGCCACGGATTCTTCGGAAGAGTAACCGCCGGGCAGTGATCACTCCCCGGCGCAACACCCTTAGTCGTCCTCGTCGTCTTCGTCTTCAAGCTCTTCTTCGTCGTCGAGTTCGTCATCTTCCTCGTCATCATCGACATCTTCGACGACGTCCGGTTCTTCTTCGTCATCATCGTCTTCGTCGTCCTCTTCGTCGTCGCCAAGATCCTCCAGATCTTCGTCATCCAGCTCGTCAAGGTCGTCGACTTCTTCAAGCTCGTCGATCTCCTCGATTTCCAGCGCGTCCGCGTCGGCGTCTTCCGAGCCACGGCGTCCCGCCGTCAGACCCTGCGCGATCCACATGTCGTGTCCGACAGATGCAAGCACCCATGCACTTGGGCGTGGCGCAAACTCGACGGGGATAACGTTGTGCATAAAGGGCTCCTCTACTTTTCGGTAATCGATAGTTTGAAACGGTGCGGGGTTTAGAAAGTTTCGCGATTCTAAAATCCAATGATGAATTTTGCGTGAATCGCGCGGCCGATATTTTATCAACTCAACCCGCGCGCGCCCAGATACAAAATGACTCCGGCAAAAATTCCTGCAACCACATCATCCAGCATGATACCGAGGCCGCCATGCACACGCCGATCCAACGCACCTATTGGCCACGGCTTTGCAATATCAAACACGCGAAACAATACGAAGCCGGCCAGCAACCAGAGCGCACCCAGCGGCGCTAGACTCATGGTCACCAGCAGGCCGACGATTTCGTCCCAGACTATCGCCGGATGATCGCTGACACCCCAGTCGCGCGCAGCACGTCCGCAAATAAAGATTCCGGCAACAAACATCAGCAGTGTCACTGCGACGTACAGCCACACCGGCAATAATTGCGCCAGCAACACGATGGGAATGGCCGCTAACGTGCCGAACGTGCCGGGCGCGCGCGGCGCCAAGCCACTGCCGAAACCGCTCGCCAGCAGATGCACCGGATTGCGCCAATTCATCGGCACGCGTGGGTTCATGGTGCGGACGGCAGCGTGCGGAAATGGTCGTAGCCGGGCTGGGCGGGAACCAACGCGCGACCGTCGTGCATTTCACAACGCACGCCGGGCGTGGCTTCGATAACGCCAACGCAGGTCGTGCCGCAGGCAAATGTACGAAAAATATCCGCAATGCGCGCGCGCTGCTGGGGTGCGGCGGTGAAACACAATTCGTAGTCGTCGCCGGCGCACAGCGGCAGATTCCAGTCACCTTGGCCGGCCGCCTGGAATAATGTCGACACCGGCACCTGCTCAACCTGAAGCCGCGCCCCGACTTGGCTGGCCGCGCACAGGTGCGCAAGATCCGCAAGCAGTCCGTCGGAAATGTCGATGCAGGCGCTCGCGACCCCGCGCAGCGCCACGCCTTCGGCGACGCGCGGCGCGGGACGCAACCAGCGCTGCGCTGCATACTGCGCAAGCGCCGGAGCCAGGTGGATTTTATGCAGCGCCGCTTGCAAGCCAAGCGCCGCATCGCCCAGGGTGCCGGTGACGAAAATCAAATCGCCGGGTTGCGCGCCGCTACGCCGTAACGCCTGCGCTTCGGGCACGAAACCATGCACTTGCGCGCTGATGCACAGCGGCCCGCGCGTGGTGTTGCCACCGACCAGTTGCACGCCGTGCTGCTGTGCCAGCGCAAAAAAACTGCGGCTGAATTGCAAAAGCCAAGTTTCGTCGACACGTGGCAGCGTCAGCGCCAACGTCGCCCACGCCGGTTGCGCACCCATTGCCGCCAAGTCGCTTAAATTCACCGCAAGTGCGCGATAGCCTAAATCCGCCGCTGCGATGTCCGGCAGAAAATGCACGCCCTCCACCAGGGTATCGATCGACACCGCCAGACACTGCCCCGCCGGCACCCGCAACAACGCGGCATCGTCACCAATGCCCAACGCGACGTCGGCGTGCGTCACTGGCTGGTGCGTGAAATAGCGGGCGATGAGTTGGAATTCGGAGAGTGACATACGTATCACGGTATATGTCCGACGCTTGCCCGGGAAAGCAATTTTTTACCGGCTATTTGCGCCTTGCCGCCACTTCTTGCGCGCGTAGCGTTTTGGCTACACCGTCGAGGATGCTATTGACGTATTTGTGGCCCTGCTCGCCGCCAAAAACTTTCGCCAGTTCGATGGCTTCGTTGATCACCACGCGATACGGGATCTCTTTGCGGTACGCCAGTTCATAGGCACCGATGCGCAGAATCGCGCGTTCCACCGGATCGACCTCATGCAGCGGGCGGTCGAGCAGCGGTTGCAGATGCGCGTCGAGCGCGTTGACGTGGACCGGCACCTGCGCGAGCAGCTCTTCGTAATAGCCGCGCTCCGCGCCCTTGAGATTTTGATCTTCGGCGAATTGTGCGCTGATATCGGCCGTACCAAGTCCTGATACTTGCCATTGATACAACGCTTGCAGCGCCAAACGCCGTGCCATGCTGCGTGGATTGCTCATCAGCCAGAACCTTTTATGTTGTTAGAGAACTGAAAAAAACAGGCGGAAGTATTTCCGGAACGCGGTTACTTCGCGTCGATACGGTGCAGCACGCTGACCATTTCGATGGCGGTCAGCGCAGCGTCGTTGCCTTTGTTGCCTTCCGCACCGCCGGCACGTGCTTCGGCTTGTTCCGCAGTGTCGGTGGTCAACACCCCGAAACACACCGGCAGATCGAATTTTAATCCAACCTGCAATACGCCGTCGGTGCAGGCGCGGCAGACATATTCAAAATGCGGCGTGCCGCCGCGAATCACGCAGCCCAGCGCAATCAACGCGTCGTAATGCGCCGCACTGACGGCCATGCGCTGCGCCGCCAGCGGCAATTCAAAGGCGCCCGGCACGTGCACCACGTTAATGTCAACATCCTCAACGCCATGCGCGCGCAAAGTCGCCAGCGCCGCGTCGAGCAGACGCTCGGTGATCGCCGCGTTGAAGCGGCTGATGACGATGCCAAAGCGCATGCCGCGCGCATTCAATTCACCTGCAAAAGTATTCGCACCGCTCATGAGGGTTCTGCCTGTTTAATTGCATTCCACGTATTCGACCACTTCCAGTCCGAAACCGGCGATCCCGTGAAAACGTTTGGGTGCCGACAACACACGCATTTTCTGTACGCCCAGATCGGCCAGGATTTGCGCACCGATGCCGTAGGCGCGGAAATGCACATCGCGCTCATGCGGCGGAAACGTCAGTCCCGAATCGGCAAGATGGTAATTGTACATGCGTTTGACCACGTCTTTCCCATCGTGCGGCGTCGCCAGCACCACAATCACGCCGGTACCTTCATCGGCAATGCGGCGCATCGCATGACTCAGCGGCCAGGGCGAGTCAGGCCGCTCCAGATGCAAGGCATCGCCCAAAAAATCACTCATGTGCACACGCACCAGCGTGGGTTGATCCGGCTTGATGTCGCCGCGCACCAGCGCATAGTGCAGCAACCCGTCGAGGTTGTCCTGGTAGGCGAGCAGATGGAAATCGCCGCAGTCGTTGCGCACTTCGCACACCGACACGCGCTCAATGGTCTTTTCGTTGCTCAAGCGGTAGTGGATCAGATCGGCAATGGTGCCGATTTTGAGCCCGTGCGCGTCGGCCATTTTTTCCAGATCGGGACGGCGCGCCATGCTGCCGTCTTCGTTCAAAATTTCCACGATCACCGCCGCCGCTTCAAACCCGGCCAGACGCGCGAGATCGCAGCCGGCCTCGGTGTGTCCGGCACGCGTCAACACGCCGCCGGGCTGCGCCATGATCGGAAAGATGTGGCCGGGCTGCACGATGCTGGTCGGTTTGGCGTCGGCGGCCACCGCCGCTTGCACGGTGGCGGCTCGATCCGCCGCCGAAATGCCGGTGGTCACACCGCGCGCCGCTTCGATCGACACGGTAAAATTGGTCGCGTGTTTGTCGTTGGTGTCGCTGACCATCAGTGGCAGACGTAATTGTTCACACCGGGCACGGGTGAGCGTCAGGCAAATCAGACCGCGCCCGTAACGCGCCATAAAGTTGATGTCTTCGGCGCGCACGGCACTGGCGGCCATCAGCAGATCGCCTTCGTTTTCACGATCTTCATCGTCCATGATGATGACCATTTTGCCCAGCCGCAGGTCGGCGAGAATTTCTTCGATACTGTTTAAAGGACGCATGAGTGTGAGTGAACCTTCTATCGTGTTAAAAAAGAGACTGCCGCTTGCTAGGCTCTTAACGTTCCAGCAACCGCTCCAGATACCGTGCGATCAAATCAACTTCGATATTCACCTGCGTGCCGACCGTGTGTTCGCCCAAGGTGGTCTGCTGCAAACTATGGGGTACAAGGTTGACAGTAAAACGCGCGCCGTCGACTTCGTTGACGGTCAGGCTGACGCCGTTGACGCACACCGAACCTTTCACCGCAATATATTTGGCTAGATCCTTGGGCACCTCAATGCCCACGCGCAGACTCTGACCTTCCGCGCGCTGTTCCACCACGCTGCCGACGCCGTCGACGTGACCGCTGACCAAGTGCCCGCCCAGCCGTGTGGTGGGCAACAAGGCGGTTTCCAGATTCACGCGGCTGCCGACACGCAGTGTGCCCAACGTGCTGCGCGCCAGGGTTTCACCCGACACATCGCACCAAAAACCGTCGTCATTTAAAATTGTCGCGGTCAGGCACACGCCACTCACGGCGATGCTGTCGCCGACGCACGCGTCGGACAAATCCAGCGTGCCGGTGACGATGCGCACGCGTCGCTCGGCGCCGTGGGCTTCCACAGCGGCAAGTGTACCGACAGCTTGAATGATTCCTGTGAACATCGTTTACCTGCCTAGTTTCTGTCTGCAACGCGCGCAATAATTCGTAAGTCCTTGCCCACCACACGCACGTCCGTGAACTGCAACGATACCGCGTCGGTCAACGCCGACAAAGCGGGCAATTGGAATAGGCCACGTGCCGTGTCACCCAGTAACTTCGGCGCGACATACAACACCAATTCATCGATCAGGCCGGCGCGCAGCAGGGCGCCACTGAGCGTCGCGCCCGCCTCAACCCAGACTTCATTGCACTGCTGCTGCGCCAGATGCGCGAGCACCGCAGCGAGCCGCAGCTCGGGCAGCGCCACCACCTGCACGTTGGCGCGCGCTAACGCAGCGACGCGTTGCGGGTCGGCCACCGTTGTGAATAGCAAGGTGTTGCCGGGCTGCTTCAATAATTTAGCGTTGGGCGCGATGCGCAACTGCCGATCCAACACCACGCGCAGCGGTTGGCGCAGCGGCTGCTGGCCGGTGTCGATGCGCACCGTCAAACTCGGATCGTCCGCCAACACCGTGCCGATGCCGGTGACGATGGCCGAGCTGCGCGCGCGCCAGCGTTGCACATCCAGACGCGCCACGTCGCCGGTGATCCACTGACTGTGGCCATTGGCCAAAGCCGTCTTGCCGTCCAAACTCAGCGCCGACTTGCAGCGCACCCACGGCCGGCTGCTGCGCATGCGCTGTACGAAACCGGGGTTAAGTGCCAGAGCTTGGCTTTCCAGTAATCCGCTTTCAACTTCAACGCCGGCGGCGCGCAACTGCTGCACCCCTTGACCGCCCACTTTTGGATTCGGATCAATCATCGCTGCGACCACACGGGCTACACCCGCAGCAATCAACGCAGCGGTGCACGGCGGCGTTTTGCCGTGATGACAGCACGGCTCAAGCGTCACGTAGGCAGTCGCGCCGCGCGCGTTGGCGCCGGCTTCGTTCAGCGCATGGATTTCCGCATGCGGCCCGCCGGCAACCTGATGCCAGCCGCAGCCAACCACGCTGCCGTCTTTCACCAACACACAACCCACGCGCGGATTGGGGTCGGTGCTATACACGCCGCGCTCAGCAAGTTGCAGGGCGTGGGACATGTGGCTGTAGTCGGCGGGAGTTAACATAAAGTCGTCATCTTGAAGAAGGACAGGATAATTCCTGGAAACGGTTAAGCAGCCATGGCTCGATTTTTCACTTCGGCTTCTTGCGCGGATCATTTTCTGGCAGCAACGCCAACTGCTTTTTCTTCAGTTCCTGCGACGGCTCTTGTTCCAGGCGGTCGATTTCTTCGCGAAACGCGTTCACGTCCTGAAAGCTGCGGTACACCGACGCGAAGCGCACGTAGGCGACTTGATCGAGCTGGCGCAATTCATCCATCACCAGATCGCCCAGCACGCGCGAGGCGATTTCGCGCTCGCCCATTTCCAGCAAACGGCGCTTGATGTGACTCAGCGCGGCTTCGACGGCTTCGGTGTTGACCGGGCGCTTTTCCAGCGCCACCTGCATGCTGGAACGCAGCTTGTCTTCGTCGAACGGTTCGCGACGGTTGTCGTTTTTGATGACGCGCGGCATTACCAGCTCGGCCGACTCAAACGTGGTGAAGCGCTCGCTGCAACTCTGGCACTCACGCCGCCGCCGCACCATGTAGCCTTCATTCGCTAAGCGCGAATCGATGACCTTGGTGTCTTCGACTCCGCAGAAGGGGCAACGCATGCTGCTCGACTCATTGGTACACCGGAAACTTCTTGCACACCGCCAATACCTGACCCTTCACGCGCTCGATGGTCTTGGTGTCGCTGAGGTTGTCGAGTAGATCGCAGATCCAGTCGGCGAGTTCCTTGACTTCGGCCTCTTTGAAACCGCGCGTGGTCACGGCGGGGGTGCCGATGCGGATGCCACTGGTCACGAACGGCGACTGCGGATCGTTGGGCACGGCGTTTTTGTTCACGGTGATGTTGGCGGAGCCCAACACGGCGTCGGCGTCTTTGCCGGTGATTTTTTTGTCGATCAGATCCACCAGGAACAAATGATTGTCGGTGCCGCCCGAAACAATTTTGTAGCCGCGTTTCTGCATTGCCTTGGCCATTGCCCGCGCGTTGCTCACGACCTGTTGTTGATACGCCTTGAACTCGGGTTGCAGCGCTTCCAGAAACGCGACCGCTTTGGCCGCGATCACGTGCATCAGCGGCCCGCCCTGCGTACCGGGAAATACCGTGGAATTCAGCTTCTTTTCGATATCAGGATTGCCATTGGCCAGGATCAAGCCACCGCGCGGACCACGCAAAGTTTTATGCGTAGTGGTGGTGGTGACGTCGGCGATCAACACCGGGTTCGGATAGCACCCGGCCGCGACCAAACCGGCGACGTGCGCCATGTCGACAAATAAATACGCGCTCACCTTATCGGCGATATCGCGGAAACGTTGCCAGTCGACCACACGCGAATACGCCGAGAACCCGGCGACGATCATTTTGGGTTTGTGCTCCAGTGCCAGCGCTTCCACTTGCTCGTAGTCGATCTCGCCACTGGCGATATTCAAGCCGTATTGCACGGCGTTAAAAAGCTTGCCGGAGAAATTGACTTTGGCGCCATGCGTGAGGTGGCCGCCATGCGCTAGACTCATACCCAGAATCGTGTCACCCGGTTGCAGCAACGCCAGATAGACCGCCGCATTGGCTTGCGAACCGGAATGCGGTTGCACATTCGCATACGGCGCACCGAAGAGTTTCTTGGCACGCTCAATCGCCAGCGTCTCGACCGTATCCACAAACTCGCAACCGCCGTAGTAACGCTTGCCGGGATAACCTTCGGCGTATTTATTGGTGAGAAGCGTGCCCTGTGCTTGCAGTACACGTGGGCTGGCATAATTTTCCGATGCGATCAGCTCGATGTGTTCTTCCTGGCGGCGCGCTTCGCCTTGAATGGAGCGCCATAAGGCATCGTCAAAACCGGCAATGGCCATGCTTCTGTTAAACATTGGTTCCTCGATCAGGCAGACGCGGTGCGCGTGGGCGCCATTCTAGCAAGACACCGGGAGGGATTCGAGCTACATCAATCACTTGACGACGGCGCAAGATCGGACCGATATCATAGGGCATCGCAAGCTCGTTTAACGTGAATGAAACCGCCCAAGAAAATCAGCGCGTCTGAAATTGATCTGTTCCGCAACGCGGTCGCGGACGTGAAGCCGTTGCCGCAACAACAGCGGCACACTCCCAGCGTGGCGAAAAAACCGCGCCGTCGCAGCAACAGCAACGAGCCGACCACACCGATCTACACGCTGGGGATCGACGACGTGACGCCGCTGCATGCCGGCGAGCAAATGGAATTCGCGCGCAGCGGCATTGCACCGCGCACGGTGACACAACTGCGGCGCGGCAACCTCGCCCCCACCGCCACGCTCGACCTGCACGGCTACCACGCCAAACCGGCGCAGCTCGCCTTGCACGAATTTCTGCACTGCTGCTGCGCGCAGGGGCAGCGCTGCGTGCGCATCATCCACGGCAAAGGCCGTGGCGCGCACGACGCCGCCCCGGTATTAAAAAGCATCGTCAACCACTGGCTGCGCCAGCAGGCGCGGGTATTGGCATTTTGTTCCGCACCTCCCCACGACGGCGGCACCGGCGCGGTGTATGTGCTGCTAAAGCGAATGAATCCCAGCGCACCGGATCAGCGCACGGCGGAATGAACTGCACTCCATGTCCACCTCCCCCGCCAACGCCGAGCAGCGCCGCCTGCGCGAACAAACCGACGACATCGCCGCTTGGCGCATGTGGGGACCGTATCTCAGCGAACGCCAGTGGGGAACGGTGCGCGAGGACTACAGCGCGGACGGCAACGCCTGGAACTATTTTCCGTATGAACACGCACGCAGTCGCGCCTATCGCTGGGGCGAGGACGGCATCGCCGGCTGCAGCGACCAGGCGCAACATCTTTGTATCGGGCTGGCATTATGGAATGAACGTGATCCGACCCTGAAAGAACGTTTGTTCGGGCTGAGCAACGCGCAGGGTAATCACGGCGAGGACGTTAAAGAGCTGTACTACTACCTGGATGCGACGCCGACGCATTCCTATCTGAAGATGCTCTACAAATATCCGCAGGCGGAATTTCCCTATGCGCGGCTGCGCGCAGAAAACCAAGCCCGCAGCCGCGAGGTGCCGGAGTTTGAACTGATCGATACCGGCGTGTTCGACGACGACCGCTACTTCGACATCGTGATCGAATACGCCAAGGCCGATAGCGAAGACCTGCTGATGAAAATCACCGTGCACAATCGCGGCGTGTCGAATGCGCCGTTACATGTATTGCCGCAACTATGGTTTCGTAACACTTGGTCGTGGGGATACGACGCCGTGAAACCGCACGCCACCCGGCTTGGCGCTCAACAGATCGAATTCCAACATGCGCATTTAGGCAAATATTATTGCCATTGCGACGCATCGCCGACGCTGCTGTTTTGCGACAATGAAACCAACACGCAGCGACTCTACGGCACTCAAACCCCGGGCTACTTCAAAGATGCGTTTCACGACTACGTGGTGCAGGGTCAAACCGCTGCGGTGAATCCTGCCCAGCGCGGCACCAAGGTCGCGGCACATTATCGCGTGCTCATCGCCGGCCATGGACAGGCGCAATTCCGGCTGCGCTTAACCAAAAGTAAAGACGCGGCCCCGTTCGACGACTTCGAAGCCACCGTGCAGCAACGACAAACTGAAGCCGATGAGTTTTATGCCGCGCTGCAAATAAAACTTCCCGACGACGCAACCAAACGTATCCAGCGCCAGGCGCTCGCCGGCCTGATCTGGAACAAGCAGTTTTATTACTTCGACATTCCGCAGTGGCTGAACGGCGATCCCGCCCAACCTAAGCCGCCGCCCGAGCGGCTCTACGGGCGCAACAGCGACTGGCAACATCTGAACAACGCCGACATCATTTCAATACCGGATAAATGGGAATACCCCTGGTACGCCGCCTGGGATCTGGCATTTCACTGCGTGCCGCTGGCGCTGATCGATCCGGCCTTCGCAAAAAACCAGCTCATCTTGATGCTGCGCGAATGGTATATGCACCCCAACGGGCAGATTCCCGCCTACGAATGGTCGTTCGGCGATGCCAATCCGCCAGTGCACGCGTGGGCCGCTTGGGAGGTGTACAAGCTTGACAAAGACGCGAACGGCGGCGTCGGCGACCGCGCTTTTTTGGAACGCGTGCTGCACAAATTGCTGCTCAACTTTACCTGGTGGGTGAATCGCAAAGATCCTGAAGATCACAATATTTTTCAGGGCGGCTTTCTTGGCCTGGACAACATCGGCGTGTTCGACCGCAGCGCGCCCTTACCCGCCGGCGGTGCGATCAACCAAACCGATGCAACCAGTTGGATGGCGATGTATTGCCTGAATCTGATGCGCATCGCTTTGGAGTTGGCGGTGCATCACTCCGTCTACGAAGACATCGCGACCAAATTTTTCGAACATTTTCTGTACATCGCCAAAGCGATGAACAACATCGGCGACCAAGGCATCGGTTTGTGGAACGAGGAAGACCAGTTTTTTTACGACGTGCTGCGGCTGCCGGACGGCAAGGCCATACCGCTCAAGGTCCGTTCCATGGTCGGCTTGATCCCGCTGTTCGCGGTGCAGATTCTCGAACCGGATTTACTCAACCGCGTGCCGGATTTTAAACGTCGCCTGGAGTGGTTCCTCAACTATCGTCCCGACCTCGCCGGACTCGTATCGCACTGGAACGTGCCGGGTGTTGGCGAACGCAAATTGCTGTCGTTATTACGCGGCCACCGCATCAAGCGACTGCTGCAACGCCTGCTGGATGAAGGCGAGTTTCTGTCGGATTACGGCGTGCGCTCGCTTTCAAAAGCACATGCCAGCGCACCCTACACATTTCAATCCGGCGCACATGCACTGCGCGTCGCCTACTTGCCGGGCGAGTCGGACTCCGGTGTCTTCGGCGGTAATTCCAACTGGCGTGGGCCGATCTGGTTGCCGATGAATTATCTGATTGTCAACGCGCTGCATCGTTACGCGGAATTTTACGGTGACGACTACCGCGTGGAATGTCCCACCGGCTCGGGTCAGCAGCGTTCCCTGCGTGAAATCTCCGACGAACTGGCGCGCCGCTTGGTCACGCTGTTCCGCACCGATGCCCAAGGCCGCATCCCGTCGCTGGGCGAACACCCAAAACTCAACACCGATCCGCACTTTCGCGACCACCCTCTGTTCTACGAATATTTCCACGGCGACACCGGCCAGGGACTGGGCGCCTCGCATCAAACCGGCTGGACGGCGTTGATTGCCAAATTACTCCACGGCTGATCGAGTCGTTTACGGGCCGGCACACTCCCGCACCTCGTCGGAGTCCTCACGATACTCATAGCGTCGGCCGGCGTATTCCAACGCCACGCGTTTACCTGTGGTTGGTGCTGCGCGCGCGTCGCCCCCACACACAGGCTGCGTATCTGATGGCCCCGCTCGTATCGTATGCACTTGAATGTTAGCAATATCCACCTTGAGCAAGGCGGCCAAGCGCTCACGTGCACGACGCAGCAATTCGATTTTGGCTTGTGCGGCCTGCGCCTTAGGTGCGGACGCATTGCCGGCAGCGCGCACGCACACCACCGCGCGCGTGCCGCCGATATGCACCGGGTAAAGGTCTTGCCCGGTGGTTAATTCCACTTTGAAGCCGGGCGTGATCACTTGCAGATACATCATGCCCGGCTGCGGGCATCCCAGGCTGCTGTCGGGCCAGTCCAGCGCCTGCACCTGCTGCACACGCAACTGTTCGAGCGGCACCTCGAAATGCTTGCTCGCGGTTTGCTTCGCCAGGGTAATGGCCTGTTCTTGAGTCAGGGGTTCATTCATTGCCAACGCTGCGATGCCCAGTAGTGCACTAAACACGGACGCTAACATAAAGTGTTCCTGTCTTTGTCGGGGTTGAGTTTGCGCTTTGCGCGGCTAACCCGGAAAATGAGACGCTTGAGGCGATGAGTACTCAAATCAAGATAGCTCAACTTAGCGCAAATCGCCGCGCACGTGAATGACCCGCCAGGAACCCTAAGCCATGAACTTCGAATTATTACGCGAGATGGACTCCTTCAGCGAGGAAATGCTCAACCGCATCATCGCCTTTCAAAGCAAAGAACATGCGGCGTGGAATCACCAACTGCCGTTTGCGCAACGCATCCGCGAACTCACGCTGCACGACCTAGTGTTCAGCCACCCGCAACGCGATCCCAAACTGTGCGGGCCGACGATTGCGCACTATGCGCCGCGCCGCGACGAGATGTGGCGCATCGCCACCTATGCGCGCGCGGTCGCAAGCGAACCGGTAGTGTGCGAGCTGCATGCGCGCAATGGATTTTTAGGCAGCCTGTTGGTACGTGAACAGGTGCGCGTCGTGGGCTTGCGCGATCCACACACCAAACCAAATCAAATCGCGGATTTTTACGACACCGAAGGCTACGACATGCGCAGCGGCACGGTGGCAGAAAACCCACCGGCGTTCGACGTGGCGTTTTCCGCGTGGATGCCCAGCGGCGAAAATCACACACCGGCACTGCTTTTGTGCCAGCCGAAGATCATCGTTTATGTCTACACCGAGCACGTCGATCCGCTGACCTTGCAAACACAAACCGGCAGCGCCGAGGCGTTTACTCAATTACCGGAGGCTTACACGTTAATCGATCAATGGCAGGACACGCGCCCGGCCGATTTCTTCAAGGAAATCTGGCCCGACCTCACCGGCAATTTGGCCGAAACCCGCATTACGCGGGTGTACGCGCGCACTGACTTTCACGACTTGGCGCCGATCACTGCGGGCATTCCACTGGCACATTACGACTGGGAAAAAGACTTGCAGATGGCGTCTTTAGCGCATGAAGCTAAACAGTTTCTGAAGCAACGCGGGATTGCGCTGTAAGCAAACTTTTCACTCTCGCTCTTACGCCGCGCGCATCGCCTCGATATTTTTCTGCTCGCTTGAGGGGATCTCAATGACCTCATACGCGAAGCGCGAAAACGAGGCGGTCGCCTCATGCATGCGCACCAAGCGAACGTAGAGCAAACTTGCGCCGCGATTCAAAACCAAGCAGGTGCCCACATCGTAAATCGCCGACGGCAGCAACAAGTGCGTGGCGTCGCCCTCGGTTAAAGTCAAGCTGCGAAAATATTCTCCGCCGCTGCCCACGCCGCCGACCGAGCGTACCGCCACCGCTTGCAGCTTCCCAGTCATGACCTTTATACCGATTTCCAATTGTTCGTCGCGCACATCACGCAGCCAGCGCACCATGCCGGCCTGCCAGTCGGCGCTTAAATTGTCGGCATACTTCAACGCCACCACATCGCCCACGCGAATGCGTTTACCGCGTCCGTCGCATGACACCCCCATGCCGCCGTCGCTGCCGTTGATCTGGCGCCACAACTGCGCGGTGAAATCCACTTCCCTGTCTTCGGCGCGCTTATCTGTGTTGGTTTTACTCGCGTAAATTTTTTCCCATAAATCCTCCGCGCCGGCAAATTGCGAAAGTCGCGGTCTCGCAACTCCGCTATCTAATTTGTCAAGCTTGTCGGTGGCCTTCCACGGCTCGTCTTCAATCGGCACCAAAGTAAAAGCCTGCTTAACACCCGCAGGTCGATAAAAACGTACTTCGTCGCGCTCCGGTGTAAAGGGCGGCTCATTGCTGACAAAGTGATGGCTCGCACTCATGCCGGCCGCCATCACGATATCGGTGCTATTGGGTGTGCGCTCGCTCTGACGTTGACGACGCTCACCCCAGGCTTGCTCCAGACGTTGCAGCATGTCGCGCTGGATGCGTTCGCGCAATGATATGGTGGGTGCGTCGGTGTCAGCGTGCGACTCGCTATATTTATCAAGCTCAGCTCTAACCTGCTCAACCAGCCGGCTCACATCCAGCACACGTAACGCGTCGCCGTGCGCCGGCAGGTCATACTGCAAAGCATACTGTGGAGCAAAATCTTGCTCCAGACTGATGAAATATTTTCCATCCAGCGACACATTGCGATCCGCCGCGACCAGTCGACCGTGTGTCGCCCACAGGTTCAAATGGGTATAGATTGCACCCACCTCACCACTCATCAAATGGTAAGGGTGGGCGAGATACAACAGCACAATGCGTTTGTAGAGATGTTTAATCGTTAGCGCGTCGTCACCCGCCTGGGCGTCCGGCAGCTTGCCGGTCGACAACCCAAGCAGGTCATTGCGCTCTGCAAAACGGTACAGGCGATGAAGTTCACCCCATACCCCTTCCGGCTCGGGTACATAAACCGAATATGCCGTGAGTAAACTCTTGCTCAAAAATTTCATGGCGTGAAAAATTGCGTGCGTCAGGGTCGCGGCGGTTGACGCGGTGTTACTCGCCTCCTGGAGTAAAGCGTAAACCACCTGCTTATAACCGTAGCCGCCTTCCCGAATTAGCGCGGCGATTAACTCAAACTTCGCACGTGGCTTCTCCGCCAACGGAAACGTGTTGCCGCTTAAGCGCTCGCTGAGCGCGTCGATATACTGGTGAACCACCGGTTGCAGTTGCCCGAGAAACTGATAGCGCACCCCCGTCTTCATCAGACAACGGTTGTAGCGGTACAGCACGTTATACAAACGCTCGGCCGCATCGTCGTACTCGCCGACACGAAACGATGCCAGCCACGCCGTCAGATGACGCGGTGCCGGGTCGAGAGACTGCACATCCAGAGTTTCATGCGCCGGAAAACTCAAACGTAATTGGTCACTCGTCATGCCTGTGCCGATGAAGGGGCGCATGCCTCACTATCGGCAGCCTGACGACTTGGTTTACTTGCGCACGTGAGGTCAAAACTCGCAGGATGCTGACATTACTGCGGCGGTGCTACACCTTCCAGATGAAACTGCGGTGCCGAGCTTGACTCTTCTTCTGGTATGGGCACTTCGATACGCAACGGCGCGTCCTCGAATTTTTTGTGTTTCTCGACGCTGACCACGCCGGGAAACACGATGATGATCGCAACCATGATCAATTGAACGGCGATGAAGGGCAGTGCGCCCCAATAGATGTGGCTGGTGGTGATTTTGCCGATACGCTTGCCGGTGATTTTGTCGTTGTAGTCTTCTTTGGGCGCGACGCTGCGCAAGTAAAACAGCGCGAATCCAAACGGCGGATGCATGAAGCTGGTTTGCATGTTCACCGCCAGCAACACGCCGAACCAGATCAGGTCGATGCCTAATTTGTCTGCCACGGGCGCCAGCAACGGCACCAGGATAAACGCCAGCTCGAAGAAATCCAGAAAGAACGCCAGCACGAACATCAGAAGATTGACCACGATCAAAAACCCAAGCTGACCGCCGGGCAAACTGGTGAGCAAATTTTCCACCCACAAATCACCGTTCACACTGCGGAACACCAAGCTAAAAATAGTCGAGCCGATCAGGATGAACAGCACAAACGACGACAGCTTGGCGGTGGCCTGCATCGCTTGCTTCAGCACCTCCAGGTTGAGTTGTTTGTTGATAAGGGCTAGCAACAGTGCGCCGACCGCACCCATCGCGCCCCCTTCGGTCGGGGTGGCGATGCCCAGAAAAATGGTGCCCAGCACCAGGAAAATAAGCACCAGCGGCGGAATCAACGAAACCAGCGCTTTGCGCAGCAGCGCCGTGCCGCGCAGCGTGCGTGCCGCCAGCGGCAGTGCCGGGAGCGCGTGCGGATAGAGCATGGACATCACCAGCACGTACGCCACATACAAGCTGGTTAATATCAAGCCTGGCACCAAGGCACCGGTGTACATGTCGCCGACCGAGCGGCCCAGTTGATCGGCCAGCACGATCAGCACCAAACTCGGCGGAATGATTTGCGCGAGCGTGCCGCTGGCGGCGATCACGCCGCTGGCGATCCTGCGGTCGTAGCCGTAGCGCAACATGATGGGCAGCGAGATCAAGCCCATCGAGATCACCGAAGCCGCTACCACGCCGGTGGTGGCAGCCAGTAATGCACCAACAAAAATCACCGCGTAGGCGAGGCCACCGCGCAGCGGTCCGAATAACTGCCCGATAATGTCAAGCAGCTCTTCCGCCATGCCGCTGCGCTCCATGATCAAGCCCATGAAGGTAAAGAACGGAATCGCCAGCAGCGTTTCGTTTTGCATGATGCCGAAGATGCGCTGCGGCAGCGCATTCAGCAGATCGGCGGTCAGCAGTCCCATCTGTATGCCGATCACGCCGAACAACAAACCGTTTGCCGCCAGTGCAAATGCGACCGGATAGCCAAACAGCAGCAGAAACGTCAAGACCGCAAACATCAGCGGCGGCATCAAATCGAGGGACATTTATGCGTTCTTTTCGTCGTGAAGCGCGCCTGGCGCGGGTTTGGTGCACGGCGCAGTGAGCAGCATGCCCTGCGCCGTGGATTCCGGGGATGGCGTGCCGAGCGCTTCAACACCTCGCAGAAAACCAATGCGCTTGATGGTCTCGGCAATCCCTTGTAGAAGCAACAACACAAAGCCCGCCGGAATGAGCGCCTTGGCCGGCCAGACGATCAACCCCTGCGGATTGCTCGACCATTCCTGCGAAACAAAAGAGTTCACAAAATACGGCCAACTGAAATAAATCACGACCAGGCACATCGGCAGCAGAAACAGCATGCCACCGATGATGTCGATCCAGGCGTGCGCGCGCTGGCTCAAACGTCCACTGACAACATCAACACGCACATGCTCGTTGCGCTTGAGCGTATAACCCGCGCACAACAGAAACACCGCCGCGAACAGATACCACTGGATTTCCAGCAAGGCATTGGAGCTGAGATTGAAACCCTTGCGCGAAACCGCATTGCCGGCACTGAGCACCACCGTGACCAACACCAGCCAGGAAACGCTGCGACCGACACGCTCGTTCAACGCGTCGATCCAGTGTGCAAGTTGTAAGATGGCTCGCATGTTGATATTAAAAATGCCGGTGAGAAGGTTTACACCAGCGGTTGCTGGTGGATATCATTTTCATGACGCAGCCGCTGCCCAATACGCCGAATACCGGCGACAAAATTGCGGAAGCTGTCTGATCGGGTGTTGTCCGGATCGAGCCACGGGCCGATGGCGCGCGACCCACCGATTTTCTGGTAGCGCCCTTTAGTCAGCGTTGCAAGCTCTCTGGAGGGCGAGACTAGATAATCCGGACTACGAAATTTCCGTTCGCCTTGTCGCTTGGCAAGCCCGGTAAGCCCTAATCCTTTTTCCACGGCAGCCAAATCGGCGAGATAAAAACTTTCGAGCTCGCGGCAAACGATGCGTACGAGCGCTTCCGGTTTGCCCGCCTCTTGGCACAATCTGACAAGCTTGGCTTTAACCGCCTTACAATCCGGATGGGAATCCTGGTCGCGTACCACAATAAATTGCGCCCCCTGATTCCGGTAGCCGCGCACCTTTTTGACCAGTTGTTTTTCCAGATCAGATTTCCCATCAAAAGGGATGTATCGCGACATTACGTCGGGCGACAGTATTTTTGGTAGTAACCCCTCAAGCATGGCTTGCGCGGATGCTTCTTCAAGCAGGAAGACCAGTTCCGTCATTGCGGATCGGCTCCCGCAAAAAATCCCTGCTTCCAGAGGTGCCCCATCTTGTCGCCTTCAGCCATGTAAGCCGCAATTTGTGGGTCGTCCTTGGCACAATGGATCTCGGTATAGCCCTCCTTCTTGACTAGCCAAAATACTTCGTCAAGTTGAGCTGCATTAAGGAAGTCCGGCGAGTGCGTGGAAACGAGCACTTGCCCACCACGGTTAGCGTAGAGCCTGAATTCTTCGGCTAATTCGGCCATCAGTTTTGGGTAAAGTTGATTCTCGGGTTCTTCCACACATAACAGTGGATGTGGCCTGGGGTCATAGAGCAGCACAAGATATGCAAACATCTTGATTGTGCCGTCAGACACGTAACGATCCAGAAATGGCGTCTTGAATGAACCATCCTGAAAACGCAGTGACAGATAACCGTCCTCCATCAGCATGGGTTCGATGTCACTTATCCCCGGCACGCGTCGAGCCATGTTGTTTAAAATGGCATCAAAAACCGTCCGGTGATGCTCGAACAGATAGAGAGCGACACGCGGCAGGTTGTCGCCGGTTTCCGAAAGATGCTCGGAATCTCCAGCCGCTTCCTTGCGCCCCCGCGCCGCACTGATATGAAAATCAGAAACGTGCCAGGACTCGATTAATCGCCGAAAAGCATTGGCCGCCTTGAAGCGCTCAAACTGGCCTAGCCCTTTGATTGCCAGAATATCCGGCGAGTCGAGTTTCTGAATTTCCCGCTCAAGTTCCTCGTCAGGCTTGCTGAAATCTTCCTCGTTGGTGATGGCGTAGCCCTCGCCGTTGGAGAAATCAAGAAAATGGTACGGTTTGCCATGTGCACCACGTTTGTATCGCAGAATTTCGCGCTTGATGTACGGCGCACCCGCCTGCTCGGCAATTTCCAGGGAGTAGGTAACCAAACGCTTCTTGTCGACAATCGGCATCCGATACTGAATTTCAATCAGGATCGTTTCCTCTTCGCTGTCACGACTCAACACCTCCTTGAAACGACCGCGCGCATCGAGTGCCTGCCGGACATTTCCTTTCAGGCAATCGTGCAAGAAACCAAACACGTCAAATAAAGTAGTTTTTCCCGATCCATTCGCACCCACGACAATGCAAAGCTTGGGGATATCGCGGATATGAATATCGCGGAAAATTTTGTAATTCTTCAATCGGATTGATTCGATTTGCATGGTTGGGTTCCTGCACCGTCGCCCCTGCTAATATTAAGTTCTATCGAGACATCGATATATTTTTATTTCCCGTCGCCCACGACATCCACGCCTTTGGGTGGCGTGAACTGAAATTCGTTGGCGGTGAATTTCACGTTACTTTGCACGCTGCTGAAACGCAGTTGCGTGGTTTGTTCGAAGCTGTCGACCAGCTCCATGACTTCGAGGCTTTGTTTGCCGAAGGCGAGACGCACCTGCTTGAAGTTGGCTTCTTCGCTCTTGGGTGTGAGCGTAGTCCACTGCAAGCCGTCGGTGCGGTCGGCGAGTTCGGCGAAATGAAAGTTATCCGTCAACGGCTTTGCGCCCGACAGCAGCAAGGCGGGCGTATTACCCAGTGCCTCATCCAGTTTTTTAACCGTCACTTGCTCCAGATCTTTGTCGTAGACCCACAGCTTGGCACCGTCGGCGACGATGGTTTGTTCGTAGGGTTTCTGATAATTCCAGCGAAATTTATTCGGGCGCTGCATCAGGAAGGTACCGTGTGCATCCTGAATGGTTTTGCCACGTGGGTCGGTGACGATTTGTTGAAAGTCGGCGCGCAGTGACTGCACATTTTTGAAAAAATCATTGAGGCGCTCGGTGGCGGTAGCAGCGTGCGCGTCAAGCATGAATAGAAATATCAATACTGAAGCGCAGCAGCGCAAAGCAACTAAATTAGCTTTCAACATAGGGGTTCTCTGCGTCTGTGCGTTGAATTGCTTAATCTTCCGGCGGCGGTGGTGCCAGCACTTCGCGGGCGCCGCTGGATTCGACACTGCTGACGACGCCGGCACGCTCCATTTCTTCGACCAGCCTTGCGGCGCGGTTGTAGCCGACCTTGAAGCGGCGCTGTACCGACGAGATCGACGCGCGCCGCGACTGGGTAACAAAGGCCACGGCTTCGTCGTAGATTGGGTCGGCTTCGCCTTCGGGTGGTTTCTCGCCGGGCAGCACCGCGTCCCCTTCTGCCGAGCCTTGCAAAATTTCTTCGTTGTAATTGGGCGTGGAATTTTGTTTGAGCTGCTCGACCACGCGATGCACTTCGTGGTCGGCGACGAACGCGCCGTGCACGCGCACCGGCAAACCCGTGCCGGGCGGCATGTATAACATGTCACCGTGGCCCAGCAGGGCTTCGGCGCCCATCTGGTCGAGGATGGTGCGCGAGTCGATTTTTGACGAGACCTGGAACGCAATGCGGGTCGGGATGTTCGCCTTGATCAAACCGGTGATGACGTCCACCGACGGCCGCTGCGTGGCAAGAATCAAATGAATCCCTGCCGCGCGCGCTTTTTGCGCCAACCGCGTGATCAGTTCTTCAACCTTCTTGCCGACCACCATCATCATGTCGGCCAGCTCGTCGACGATCACCACGATGTAGGGCAGATGCGTCAGC
>JANLTU010000164.1:0-5203 GCA_031363085.1 Gammaproteobacteria bacterium | reverse complement strand
ACATTTCACTGAGAATTATTAATGCCATATTCTTAAATAATTAATAAATACAGAAAAAAATTCATAATTCTTTTATTTGCATTATAAAAAAATCTTTTCAGATGGCTTGACTAATTCAAATAAAAGAATTATGAATTTTTTTCTGTATTTATTAATTATTTAAGAATATGGCATTAATAATTCTCAGTGAAATGTAAAATAATATGGGCCCAACTTCTGCTCGATGAAAATCACCCAGGACGTGCGCGACTATGCACAGGCCAACAGCCTGAGCGAAACCGACGCGCTACAAAAAGGCATGCAGGAGAAGGCGGTGGAGTTTGTGAAGCAGGGCGCGCAGGTTTACAGAAAGGCGTAGGGAAGGAAATAGCCTCGCAGCGCGGTGGTTGTTATCGATCATTCCATGGCGCAACTGCGTTGCGCCGCAACACGGGCTATCATTGATTCATGGCGCTCTACCAACCGCTCTTCAGCGCATTAAACGATGCCCGCGTGCAGTACGTCGTGGTCGGTGGTCTCGCGACCGTGTTGCACGGTTATGCGCGTATGACGGCGGATGTTGATTTGGTGGTGAATCTCGAACCAGTCGAAGCCCAGAAAGCGGTGCAAGCGATCACCGCATGCGGCATGAAACCGAAACTGCCTGTCGATCCTGTACTGTTCGCTGACGCGGCCGTTCGCGAGTCGTGGATAAACGAGAAGAACATGCTGGTGTTTTCGTTTTACGATCCAAAGAATCCATTACTCTCGGTCGATCTGTTCGTGCATGAACCGATACCTTATCGGCAACTTGCGCAGCGCGCGGTGAAAATGAACATCGGCGGCGTCTCGATTCCGGTGTGCTCCATCGACGACTTGATCCAGTTAAAGCGCGACGCGGGGCGGGCAAAGGACATCGAAGACATCGCACACCTTGAGGAAATCCGGCGTGCACTCCAAATTGATCGCGACCCAGCGTAGGAGCGCTGCCCTCGGCGCGAACTGTGTATGAGCGAACATTACTCGAAATCGACAACACCTCCGGCACGTGAGCTGACGGGGCACGAAAAAGAGCAGCTCCGTTATTGGCTGCGCGCGACGCCCGCGCAACGGTTGGCGTGGTTGGAAGAAATGCTGGAGTTTGCCCGCACAGTGGGAGCGCTGCCGAAGGTCAGTCAAGAAAAAATGTAGTGGTGCAAGACTTGACCCCGGCATACGCACGGCCTCGCCTTGCTGTATCTCATATTGAGATATACACTGCTGGTGTGCATATCATCACACGCAAACGACTACGGGAGTTCTCGACTAAACATCGCGGCGCGGCGGAGGCATTGGGCATCTGGCATAGCATCATATCCAAGACGGATTTTGCGACGTTTGCCGAACTCAAGCGGGTATTCGGATCGGCAGACAAGGTTGGAAAGTTTACGGTCTTCGATATCGGGGGTAACAAATACCGGTTGATTGCCGCGATTCATTACAACCGCAAGAAAGTTTACATCCGGCATGTGCTGACGCACACCGAGTACAACCGAAACAAATGGAAGGAGTCGCCATGACCACTCGCCAAATGAAAGCAGTCATTCACGAGTATCGACGCTTGCGGACCTTGGTGCCGCTCGGCACGCTGCACACAAAAAAAGACTACGCGCGCGCGGTTGCGATGCTGGATGAGATCATCGACGAAATCGGTGAAGACGAGAAACATCCGATGGCGGAGTTGGCGGACGCGCTCAGCGTCTTCGTGGAAAAATACGAAGCCGAGCACTTGGCCATCCCAAACTCCAATCTGGCTGCGGTCCTCAAATTTTTCATGAACGAGCACGGCCTGCGGCAAACGGATTTACCAGAGATCGGCAGCCAGGGCGTGGTATCCGAAGTGCTGGCGGGCAAGCGCGAATTAAACACGCGCCAGATCACGGGGCTCGCCAAACGTTTTGGGGTTTCTCCAGCAGTGTTCCTTTGAGAGGCTAGGCAGGGCGTTCGTTGTGTAAAAGGGAAGCGTCCCCTTTTTCCCCACCTTGCATGCCATACGCGAGTCGGCGCACAAGGGTTGGGCGTTAGGCAATGAACGCTTTCGTGACGAGGTGGAAGGGTTGGCAAAGCGCCGGACAGCGCCTTTGCCGCGTGGGAGGCCAAAGGCGGGGGCGGCGTAATTCGTGTCTGACCCTAATTACCTCTAATTACCTCCTAATTACCCTGCGTTTCTTCACCGGTTAATCACTACTTCGTTACTTTTCCGCTTTTCGTGGGGATCGGCACCGACTTAGCCAAAGCAATGAACTCCTCCTTTTTTCCGTTCGCCACGACATTCCCTGCCGTAATCAGTGCGTAGGATTTCCGTTCCGTGGACCACGTCAACTCCGATATCGTACGCCCGGCGGGATCAGTCAAGATTGTCAATTCGCCGTGAGCCCCGTGAATGTCATTTGTCTTTGTTTCCGCGATCAAGAGTCCACCGCCGCCCCCTTGGACATAATCCCACTCCTCCAGAATCAACACGGTATGATCCTTCGGATCAGTGAACACCCGCATCGCCATCACGGACTTTCCGTTCTCCCCCATCTCTTCGGGGATGAATCCTTCCAGAACGAACCGTGCGAAAAGGCTGTGTGTCAGATCGTCCAGTTCGACGTTCAGTTTCTCCTTGGCCCGGCGCATCGGAAAAATATGCGAGCGGTAATTTTTCAGAAACATCTGCTTCGCATCGATCTCTTCCGGGGATGCAGCGTAATATCCCTTCGCCTTCATGTTACGGAGATCGTCGCGGATTTTTTCACGTATGTCCGGCGGATAGTCTTTCAGCAACACCGTTTTCATTTGACCGGGTACGATCCATTTCCTTTCTATCTCGAACCGGGCGGACATAAGATCCTGCGCGGGGATGGATTGAGGAATGTCTTGACTTGGTTTTTTTTCGCGCGGCGCGGCGTCTGCCATTCCCACCGGTGCGGCGGAAGGCGACGCGGGCGCGCCGGGAGAATTCCGGGTCCCGGGAATGGAACGCGCTAATTCGAATAAATAGGCATCGCGGCCATCCTTTTTCACGTTGCCGGTCATGGTCAATATGTACGTTTTCGTTTCTGTGGACCACGACAAAGTGGATATCGCCTTGCCCGTCTTCGTTTGAGTGATACCGAAGGAAGTCGGATATCCGTTCACTTCATGAGTAACGCTATCTTTATAGATCAATTCGCCGCCTCCGCTGGAAATCGCGTAATCAATTTCCTGAAGCGTAATCACCTCGCCGGTGCGGGGATATGTGAAAAAACGGGTGACACCGATGGCTTTTTTACCGTCTTCGCCGTCGTATGTGAAACCTTTGAGGTCCAGTTTCTCGAACGGCGTGCCCTTGAGCACGTCCATCTTGATTTCCAGCTTTTGTTCCGCCTCGCTCATGGACGTAACGTAGTTGAACCAGTTGCTCATGAAATTCAGCTTCTCGCCGATTTCTTCCTCGGCGGCGTACAAATAAAAATAACCTTGCGTCTTCACTTCGTTTGCGGTGCGCTGCATTTCTTCACGCATCTCGGGTGAAAAAGCCTCGATCGGGACCAACGTTACTTTTCCCGGAACAACATTGACCAAAAGATCAGGAGGGCGTGACAACGCATCAAGGGCGGAATCCGGTGAAGTCGGATCAGCGGAAATAGCGGAATCCGGCGCAACCGATACAGGGGAAATAGCAGAACCCGGCGCAGCCGATACTGGGAAAATAGTGGGAGTAGGGGAATCCCGCGAAGGTAATCCGGTTCCACCAGTGGAATCGTGCGGTGCTTCAGAATGATCGATTTCATAAAAGTAGAGTCCGGCAGCCAGCACAAAAAAAACGAATCCCGCCAGCGCCGGCTTCTTTCCTCTTCTCCACGTAGACAAGTGGCTCACTTCACTGTTATCCGTGAATAAAACCCCATTGCGCCGCATTGCAATCCGTAGCCTGAGTGGTCGCCCATCGCCTCCAATTGGTTCCGAACCGTTCCCAATGAAATCCGTCGACGCGTCCGATCCAGTATTCCCCGGTACCGTTAAACGCGATGTGTCCAGCATAGCTGTGCGCGGTAGGTTCTTGGGGACTACGGACTCCGTGTAGGAAAACCATGGCGCCCCTTTCATTTCGATAATGATTTGATCCCGTATATAACGTTCGTGTCACTCCTAAAACATCCCATGTGATGCTTTCCTGCGCGCCTAAGACGATGCACGACCGACTCACCCAGCCAAATGCAGACGCCTGATTGGGCATGACGAAAATAGAAACAAACAACGTAATCGCAGTAAAAACTAAAGCTAGAGTGCTGAATCTCTTAGTTTGATTTTTCATGTTGTCCTCCATGTTGTCCAAACTTGCAGTGAAGTATTAAGTAGCTACCTTGCCGACTGCTAACATGCGTGCTGGAGTACACTCCCCAGATATAGTGTTGTCAACTAAATTCATCAACATGTTAGCGAGCTAATGATCTGTCACGCTTCATCGGATGATATCGAGAGCTTAAATAGGTCAGACTCCAAAGTTAAAGAAAAGCTAAGGAACCGCCGATCAATTCAGATTTAGCGCAGCATGAGCCCGGGTCAGGCTTGTGTTGTTGCATTATCGCGGCCTCCGTATTGTGAGTGACGCATAGATCCGGATCAGGCTTGCATTATTGCATTTCACCAGTGAGCTCGGTTACGTCATCCGCCACAACGCGCTAATCGGCAACGCGCTGAGCTTGTCGCCAAACGCCACCGCCGTCTCACCGGTATACAGCACCACGCCGCGTACAAATTTCTTACCAGTTTCTTCAGCGAGTATTTCCAGGCCGGAAAAATCTTTCTTGGTGACGCTCGCGGCGGATTTGACTTCAATGCCGACGAGGCGGCCGCGCGCGTCTTCGAGTACGACGTCCACTTCTTTTCCGGCCAGGGTGCGGAAATGAAAGATCTTTGCGCGGACCGTGGACCAGGTCAGTTGTTTGCGCAGTTCCATGACGACAAAAGTTTCCAGCAGATTCCCAAGCAGGGTGGTGTCGTGGGTCAAGCGCTGCGGCGAATGGCCGGTGAGGTGCGTCGCAAGTCCGGTGTCGATGAGGTGAACCTTCGGCGCCTTGATGAGCCGCTTGCCCAAGTTCGCGGACCAGGCCAGCAGCGGCTCCATCAAGAACGTCATTTGCAGTAGGGTCAGGTAACGCTTCAATGTGGTTTGCGCAATGGTCGAGGAGCGTGACAGTTCGGAAGTATTTAAAAG
>JANLTU010000136.1:0-9671 GCA_031363085.1 Gammaproteobacteria bacterium | reverse complement strand
GAAGAGATCACCACCGACGAATTCGGCCGCGTCAAAGTGCAATTTCACTGGGACCGCGAGGGCAAGCACGACGAGAAGAGTTCCTGCTGGCTGCGCGTCAGCCAACTGTGGGCGGGTGCGGGTTGGGGCGCGATGTTCATCCCGCGCATCGGCCAGGAAGTGATCGTGGAGTTTCTCGAAGGCGATCCCGACCGCCCGATCATCACCGGGCGGGTTTACCACGGCACCAACAAGGTGCCGTATCCGCTACCCGAACATAAAACCCGCAGCACGATCAAATCGGATTCCAGCAAAGGCGGTGGTGGGAGCAACGAGCTGCGCTTCGAAGACAAGAAAGACAAAGAAGAAATCTATCTGCACGGGCAGAAAGACTGGACCATCAAGATCGAGAACGACAAGAACCAAGTCATCGGCCACGACGAGACCTTGCAGGTGGGCAACGACCGCAGCAAAAGCGTCGGCCACGACCAGAGTGAAGCCATCGGCAACCACAAGACCATCACGGTGGGCGTGAACCACACCGAGAGCATCGGCGCCAACATGAGCCTGACGGTGGGGGCCAACCAAACCGAAACCATTGCGCTGAACTGCGCCGAAACCATCGGCATCGCCAAGGAGCTGACCATCGGCGGCGCCTACGCGGTGACGGTGGGCGCGGGCATGAACACCGCCGTGGGCTTGGCACAGTTTGAAGAAGTGGGCCTGAACAAAACCGTGTTGGTGGGCAAAACCTATTCGATCAAGGCCACCGATGAATTCTCCATCACTGTGGGCAAGGCCAGCTTCGTGATGAAGTCCGACGGCAGTGTCGTGATCAACGGGACTAAATTCAATTTCGAGGCCTCAGGTCCGGTACAGATTTCCGGCAAAGACGTGGACGTGAACTGACATGGATTTCACCAACACCACCCCGTTCCCGGCGCTTGCGTTTCAGGGGCTGGACCCACACGAGCAAGACTTTCATGTGCTGGTGCTGCGCCAGACTTTAAGCTTCGCCACTGGCACGCTGATGTACGCCGACGAGCAAGCCCCACTGTGCGAGGAGGATGAGTTCTTCGGCGAGATGAACATGTCCAGCGTGCGGCACGACTGCATGGATGCAGGAGGTAGAGCAACGCAGGGAGCGGTTGCCGAGGAATCCGACCTGTGCCACTACAAGCCCAGGTGCGATGTGCTGGTGAACGCCATCGCCTATGCGCCGGGTGCCCGACCGGTGCCGCGCTTCGCGGTGGGCCTCAAAGTCACCGACGCGCAAGGACGCCGCGTGCTGGAAAAACATCTGACCATCACCGGCCCACGTCATTGGGAAAAGAAGCTCTTCGGCTGGACGCTGAGCGCCCCCGCACCCATCACCACCTTGCCGCTGCGCGATGAATCTGCCTACGGCGGGCAGTGTCGCATCGCTGCAGACGACCCTGCCGCTGCGCGCGTTAAACCCGAGTTCCGTTTAACCCCGGAGCAACTGGCCCAGCACCCCGATGATCCGGCGGCGCCGCTCGCGCACGCCGTGTACGAAGAGAATCCGCTGGGCCAGGGCTACAGCGAAGCGTGGTATCGCGACGCGCTCAAGCTCAAGCGCATCGCCGCACCGCAGATCGAGGACCCCAACGACCCGATTGCGGAATTCGGCAAACACTACACGCCACGCAGTACTGTTATGACCCCGCGCTGCGCTTGAGCGCACTGATCAACGGCAACGGCGAGACCTATGCGTTTACCTACGACGCCGAAAGCCGCCTGGAAAGCGAAACCGGTTTTGACGGCAAGACCACCACCTACCAGTACGACGGCGCTGGCCAGTTGATCGGAAGCGCCTGCAATGGCATCAAGACCGAGTACCTGCGCGATGCGCTGGGCTTGCTGACCGCCAAGGTCAACGCCGACGGCGCCGTGCGCTACGCCTACGATGCGCTGGGACGACTCACCGCGATGGCGAGTCCCCACGCCGAACACCGCTTCCACTATGACGCGGTCAGCCAGCTCATCGAGGAGCGTAGCGCGTATATCTTGACTCCGCCGAAGCTGCCGGGCGAAGCAGTACGGCACACTGCTGCGTTCACCCTCACGCATAGCTACGACGCGCTGGGCAACCGGCTGCAAACCACGCTGCCCAACGGACGGCGCATCGACACCTTGCGCTACGGCTCCGGCCACTGGCACGGCACGCTGTGGCAGGGAAAATCCCTGGTCGATGTGGAACGCGATCACCTGCACCGCGAAACCCAGCGCGAGACCGGCAGCGGCGCCGAACGGCTGAAAGCCACCTCCGCCTACGACCCGCAATCACGGCTCACCGCCATCACCCTGAACAAGGGCCAGCAGCGCCTGCGCGAACGCCGCTACACCTACGACGACACCGGCAACCTCACCCAGATCAAGGACGCGCAACGCGGCACCACCCGCTACGGCTACGATCCGCTGGGGCAGTTGCTGTCGGCGGTGCAGCCGGAGCTCAGTGAAACCTTTGCGTTTGATCCGGCGGGGAATGTGCTGGACGAGGAGGCAGGCAAAAGCAATGCGGCCCAGGCCCGTCAGGCCGCCAACGAACTGACGACCGCCAGGGATGGCGGAAGTGCAGAAAACGCAGGAGCAGTTTTTCTGCCCGAGCAACCCGAACCCGGCACCCCGCCACACCTACCCAGGATCAAGCACAACCGGTTACAGCAGTACTCCGGCTACAGCTACGACTACGACGTGCAGGGCAACACCGTGCTCAAGCGGGAGCAAGTACGCGCAAGCGCCAACGAAGCCGCCACGCTCGCCTTCGCCTACGACGCCGAAAACCGGCTCATCACGGCGACCCACGCCTGGGACAGTGCAACACAACAAGTCACCCATTACCGCTACGACGCCTTCGGGCGGCGCATCGCCAAGCAGGTGACGGAGCAGCAAGGCAAGACACCCACCACCACCCTGTTTGTCTGGGACGGCGACGTGCTGGCGCAGGAAATCCACGCCGACAAAACCATCACCTACCTGTACGAACCGGACAGCTTCGTGCCGCTTTCGCGGGTGGAATCCAGCGAGGGGTTAGCGGCGTATGCGGGTGATAGTGTGCATCTGTCGCACCCCTTCGCCTGGGATTTGCCCAGCGACGCAAGCGACCCGGCCGAACAGGTCACCGCCTGGCGTGCGCATCTGGAAGCACAGAAAGAAGCGCAGCACCAAACCGCATGGCAGCAACGGCAGGAGCAGGCTAAAGTAAATGCCGCCAGCGACCGCATCCATTACTACCACTGCGACCACCTGGGCACCCCGCTGGAACTGACCGATGCAAACGGTAAAATCGTCTGGGCGGCCCACTACAAAGCCTGGGGCAGAATCCTGCGCCACGACATCCGCGACGTGGAACAGCCGCTGCGTTTCCAGGGGCAGTACGAGGATCAAGAGACTGGGCTCTTCTACACCCGGCACCGCTACTACGACCCGGACAGTGGGCGATTCATCAGTCAAGACCCGATTGGGTTACTGGGCGGGGAGAATCTTTATCAATATGCGGCGAATCCAGTAATTTGGACTGATCCGTGGGGGTTGTCAGCACATAAGGCGGCCAAGCTCGTTAAAGATATTAAAAGCTTACGAGCGGGTAAGGATGTAACGGTTTGCTCTTTCAAAGACGCCGATGCTGTGTTGTATGGCGCATTTCCTGATGCGCAAAAAGTAGCGGGGGCGGGCCCAAAGTCACCTGAAAAATTGGCAAGCGACATAGCTCTATTTAAGAAGCTAAGGCAACTACAAAACGGCAAAGCCACCTTCCATAAGGATTATAAAACTATGCCGGGTACTAATGTTCTCTTTGGACATGAGGGACTAGCCGATGGTCACGCGCATAAGAATATTCCTCATATAAATGTGGTTACGCCGGAAGGAAATAAAGCAACTATTTATGTTGAGAAGCCATGTAAAGGAAGAAAAAAATGACACTTCTTTCTGAAGAAGCAATTTTCAAGTTAAAAAATCTTGCGAATAATCGTAAGCCGGTTAGATTTTCTACGATTTATTCAATTGATGGAGAGAAGGCTTGTCGAGAAACATTTCTTTTGAGAAAAATGGACAAATCAGGTTATATCGTGGGTCACGATGATTACTTGGAAAAGTATTCTGATATCCCAGACCTCCATTTCAAATATCAGCGGCATGAGTTTGAAAAATTTGAAGATGCAATTAATTTTATGATTGACGCATACGGCTTTGACGCAAACGGCTATTTGAAACTCGGAAGAAATTGGAGGCTCTGGAATCCTTAACGGCAAGGGCGAAATCTACGCCTTCAGCTACGACGCCGAAAGCCGCCTCGAAAGCGAAACCGGCTTCGACGGCAAGACCACCACCTACCAGTACGACGGCGCGGGCCTGTTGACAGCCAAGGTCAACGCCGACGGCGCGGTGCGCTACGCCTACGATGCGCTAGGGCGGCTGACCGCCGTAGCCAGTCCGCAGGCTGAACACCGCTTCCACTATGATGCGGTCAGCCAGCTCATTGAGGAGCGCAGCGCGTATCTCTTGAGCCCGCCGAAGCACCCCGGCGAACCGGTAATCCCTACGGCCGCGTTCACGCTTACTCACAGCTACGACGCACTGGGCAACCGGTTGCAAACCACCCTGCCCAACGGCCGGCGCATCGACACGTTGCGCTACGGCTCCGGCCACTGGCACGGCACGCTGTGGCAGGGCCAGCCGCTGGTCGATCTTAAGGGAAATGGGGGAAATGGGGACGCTACCCTTTTAATCCCGCGAGCCACTTGATACCGGCTACCAAGCCCAACCACTATTCGCCGATGGCGGCCTTTCAAATAGCCCTTTTATGTTTCCTTCCCCGATAGCCGCGCCACCGCCTGTGCCGGACTCAATACTTCAACCGGTCCGGTCTTCGGATAGTGTTTGAGGTTGCCGGTGACGAGGGGACAGGCCACCGCAGCGGCGCATTCATAAAAAGGCTGGTCGCTGGGGTCGGGAAACGGGAGGTCGACGCGCGGAACGGTTCGCACCGGCCAGCCTTCGGTGACGAGGAGTTCAATCAAGGTGTCGATATCGTCGGGGTTGAAGCTGAATTTTTTGCGCGCGAGCACGGTGGCGTACTCGTCGAGAATCGGCCGACTGTAAACCGCGATCACACGGCCGTGTACGACGTGATCGAGAATCTGGCCGGGCGGTCCGTTGGGGTTGAGCAGGTCGGAGACGAAAACATTGGTGTCAATCACCAGCCGCATGTCTACCTTTCAGGGCTTTACGTGCGGCGCGGATTTCGGTGTTGACATCATCCGGGGTCATTTTCACGAACCCGCGTTCCCTAGCCTGTGCGCGCATGGAGTCGAGTGCGACTTGGGTACGGGCGCGGCGCAGTGCGCGCAGATCGTCTTCCAGTTTTGTAGGGCTGGTTTCGGTGAGCAGGGCAAACGGTTTGCCGTTGCGGGTGACGACCAGCTCGTGGGCTTTGGCGAGTTTTTTCCAAACGCTCGTGGGTTGGCTGCGGAGTTCTTCAATCGTGATGAAATCCATGATCGCTCCAATCGTTTAACATAGAGCCTGACTATAGCCATAACCTTGGGCGCAAATCTACCTGCACGGCCAGTAAAGAGCGGGCCCACGCCGGGCACCCGCGCATCGGCCGCATCGACGCAGTGCGCGCCGACGGCACGCGTGTGTGTCATGTCACCTATCGCTATGAAGCCGAGTGTCTGGGTCAGGCTTGCACAGTTGTATTATTACTGATTGGTGTCGTGGGCAGCACCTGCAGGTAATAACCTGCCGATTGGCAGGTGCGTATGAATCGAGGTATAACAGATCAAGTCTGTAAACACAGCGATCCTGGTAAGTCGCACTCCAACGATTGGTGTGCTGCGGCGGGCCGGGCTGCTAAACTAAACTTGCGTCGGTTGACGCGAAAACGTCCATGCCTGAACCCGATACCATTCGCCCGTCATGGACTCATCCACGTAGGCTCATCGCTGAGTGACATAAAAACTTCCCATGCTCAACGCCATCGCCCAACGTTTTACGCAACTTGCTCCGGCCGTCGATTTCTGGTCGCTGCGGCTGGTGGATGAGCGCGAGGAATATTTGTCGGTGCGGCAGGGGGTGCTGTCGCCGCTGTCCACGCAAATTAATCGCGGTGCATTCATCAGCGTGATTGACGGCGGCGGCAACGGCTATGCGGCGACCTGCGATCTGACGCCCGGCGGTTTGCGCGCGGCGCTGCAGCAGGCATGCGACTGGGCGCGTCGCAATGCGCCACATGGGCTACTGGATACGCGCGACCTGCCGCGCCCGGCGCAGCAGGTGCACTATCACACCCCGGTAAAACAAGCCTGGGACAGCATTGCGCTGGCCGACAAAATCACGCTGCTGCACGACGCCTGTGCCGCCCTTGCCGTCGACGCACGCATTGTTGATCGCGTGGCTGCGTTGCAGCACCGCGTCACGGATACCTTGTTGGTCAGCAGCGCGGGTGGGCATATTGCGCAACACTTCGAATATGTCATGCCTGGGCTCCTGGCCGTGGCCAATGCAGGCGCACGCACGCAACGGCGCAGCGGTGTTTCCGATGCGACGAGTCAAGGCGGCTGGGAACGACTGGCATTGCTGGGCTTTCCTGGTAAGGCGCGCGAGGTTGCCGAGCAGGCGCTGACGTTGCTGCACGCGCCCCCCTGCCCGAGCGGCGTCACCGATGTGTTACTGATGCCCGATCAAATGATGCTGCAAATTCACGAGAGCATCGGGCATCCGCTGGAACTCGACCGCATTTTGGGCGATGAACGCAATTTCGCCGGCACCAGCTTCGTCACCCAGGACATGTTCGGCAGTTATCAATACGGCTCGAAGTTGCTGAACGTGACATTTGATCCGACGCGCCCCGAACAGCTTGCCAGCTACGCCTGCGACGACGACGGCACAGCCGCCGAGCGCACCCTTCTGATTCGCGATGGCATTCTGCTACGCCCGCTGGGTGGCGCCACCTCACAAGCGCGCAGCGGCATGGCGGGTGTCGCCAATGCACGCGCCTGCGACTGGAATCGCCCCGCCATTGATCGCATGGCGAATTTAAATGTCGAGCCCGGCGACAGTTCCTTTGGTGAGTTAGTCGCGTCCGTCGAACGCGGCGTGCTGATGGAAACCAACTCCTCGTGGTCCATCGACGACAGCCGCAACAAATTCCAATTCGGCTGCGAGCTGGCGCGGGTAATCGAAAACGGCGAGCTCAAAGGTCTGCTACGCAATCCGAACTATCGTGGCGTGTCCGCCACCTTCTGGCGCAACTTGGTCAAGGTCGGCGACCGCAGCACCTTCGCCGTGCTGGGCACACCCAATTGCGGCAAAGGCGAACCGCAGCAAGTGATCCACGTCGGGCACGCGTCGCCAGCCTGCGTGTTTCGCGACGTAGATGTGTTCGGGGGCGCCGATTGATGCGCGAATATTTCAACTCGCTCGCCGATGCGCTGATGACATCGCTCAGTGGTGACGAAGTGTTGCTGTGTTCGTTCGACGGCGAAGATTCCGACTTCGTGCGCTTGAATCACAACAAAGTGCGTCAGGCCGGAAATGTCACGCAGCGCTACTTGCATCTCGACCTGATTCGCGGCCAACGTCATGCCACCTGCACCAGCGTATTGGCGGGGCACTTGGATTACGACCTGCCGCCACTGCGCGCCTTGCTCGAAACCCTGCGCGCACAAATTACGCTGTTGGCCGACGATCCATACTTGATATACGCCACCGAAATCAACCACAGCACGCACGGCGATCCCGCCGCGCGCATCGACAGCGGCGCAGCGCTTGAAGACATTCTGACGGCGGCGCACGGCTTGGACTTGGTCGGCCTGTGGGCCAGCGGTGCGATTTATTCCGGCTTTGCGAATTCACTGGGTCAGCGCAACTGGCACCAGAGCACGACATTTAATTTTGATTGGAGCTGTTACCACCAAACCGACAAGGCGGTTAAAAACAACTACGCCGGATTCGCCTGGGACGCCAACCTGCTCAAACAAAAAATGCACGACGCGCGCACTCAGCTCGAAGTCATCGCGCGACCGGCGCGCACCCTCGCGCCGGGACAGTACCGCGCCTACTTCGCGCCGGCGGCGCTGGAAGAAATACTCAGCGTGATGGCCTGGGGCGGGTTCGGACTCAAAGCGCATCGCAGCGCGCGCACGCCGCTGATCAAAATGGTCAAGCAGGATCGCAAGCTACATGCAGCGGTGAGCCTGGTGGAAGATCACGCGCGCGGCCTGGCAGCAAATTTCACACGTGGCGGCTTCGTCACGCACGCGCCGGTCACACTGATTGCGAACGGCCAATACGCCGATTGCTTGGTGAGCCCGCGCAGCGCCAAAGAATACGGTGTGCCGCTAAACAGCGGCAGCGAAGCGCCGCAGGCGCTGGATATGCGCGCTGGCACACTGCCACGCGCCAACGTGCTCAACACGCTGGGCACCGGTCTTTACATTAACAACTTGTGGTACTGCAATTTTTCTGATCACGACGACTGCCGTATCACCGGCATGACGCGCTTCGCGTGTTTCTGGGTGCAAGACGGCGTGATCAGCGCACCGATCAACGTGATGCGTTTCGATGATTCCATCTACCGCATGCTCGGCACCCAGTTGCTGGCCCTCACCGCCGAACGCGAATTCCTGTTCGACACATCGACCTATATGCAACGCTCCACGCGCAGCGCGCAACTGCCCGGTGCCTTGGTTGATGACTTCACCTTGACGTTGTGACCACAGCAAAAAACTTCTGCATCGTGTTGGTCGAATCACAAGGCGCGTTCAATCTCGGCGCGGTTGCACGCGTGATGATGAATTTCGGTTTTGATCAATTGCGGCTGGTGAATCCGCAGGTCGATCCGCTCGCCGCCGATGCGCGCCGTGGTGCACTCGCCGCCCTGCCCGTGCTAGAAACCGCCGCGCGCTTCGACAGCCTCGCTGCCGCACTTGCCGACTGCCACTTCGCCGTCGGCACCACGCGCCGAGAAGGCAAATTCCGCGAAGAGCTGGTGACACCCGATGCTGCCGCCGTGGAAATGGCCGAGAAAACGGCGAGCGGCACCGTCGCACTGGTATTCGGCCGTGAAGACTGCGGCCTGCACACCGCCGAACTGGATTTATGTCAACGTCTGCTCACCATTCCCACGCACGACGGCTTTCCATCGATGAATCTCGCGCAAGCCGTGACCGTGTGCCTGTACGAACTCGACCGCGCGTTTTCCGATGCGGCGCGCGTTGATGCCAAGCCGCGCAAGTTGGCGAACAGCGCAGAGCTCGAAGCCATGCTGCAACACATGCGCCGCACCTTGACTGAAATCGAGTATCTCGACCCGCAAAATCCCAACCGCATCCTGCGCACCTTCCGCCGCGTATTCGCGCGCGCCGAACTCGACGAGCGCGAAGTGAGAATTTTGCGGGGCTTGTGGAGTCGGATCGATTACATTGCGCAGAAGAAAATATCAGATACCTGAACAACCCTCTTCACGGATCAGCGCTGTAGGCCGGGTTGATAAGCCCAGCGATGACAGAGATAATTTTACGAACGCTGGGTTTATCAACCCAGCCTTGTATGATCAAAACCAGTAAAGCATCGCCTATCGAAGATGAGTAAGCTTTCACGATTCACTGGGGAGGCCGTCCCAGCCTGAGGACCCGTTTTAAACGGGAGCCTGTCGGTAGATTGGC
>JANLTU010000103.1:0-33836 GCA_031363085.1 Gammaproteobacteria bacterium | reverse complement strand
CGCAAACTGCTGCATGCGATCCACGGCATGCTGAAACACGACAAGCCGTTCGATAACACCCGCTTTTATGCGATCCCCACCTGAAAAGAATCGTCCGAGAAGTACCAAAATTAGCTTGTCCTAGAACAGAGTATCTACCGCACCACCCATCCAAAGTGAGTCTGAACAGGGAAGGCATGTATTTCGCCGCAGCAGTGTTTGCAGTTTGGCCGGTGATCGCGGCGCTATCGCCTGGGTTCGCACATTGCTCACAGGAGCAGGTAGCCGTGAGTCGGGGGAGCGCGGTGCATCAGGATTCACAACCCTGTCGCAACCCAACGGACTGAGCTTTGGTCTGTTGATCGCTGGGCTGCCTGGTATCAGCGGTTTTTACGACCATATTTTTAGCATGCACTCTCAGTTGCATCTGCAAACTGCGTGAATAAAGACCATTCTGCGTCACCGTTAAGCGGCGCTGGGTCGCGTGGCTAGTGATCAGCCGCATGACTTACGCAGCCACATCGAAGTGGTTGCGAGGGAGCATCGATCCCATTAATCTACCGCGCTTCGTTTTCTGAATGAATACGACAATTGATAATCCGATCCATAGCAACGATGAAGACTTGCACTATTTTCAGGAAGAAATAACTCATGCATAAACGAACAACACTCCCCATATTCCTCCTCGCCTTGGTGCTCGCCGCACCGGCAGCCATCGCCACCGAACCCGCCTCAATCACTCCTGCGTTACCGCTTGCAGCGGATTCCGATAAAAATCCGGCCAGTAAAAATGACCAAGACAAGAACAAAGACGACGCAGAAGATGATGAAGACAGCAGCGCAGAAAAACCCAAACCGGTCGACGCCCACACGGCGAGCATGCTGGGGTTAGCGCAAAAAAGCGGTTGCTTGGCGTGCCACAAAATTGAGCGCAAGTTGGTCGGCCCCGCCTGGAGCGACGTCGCGCAGCGTTACCGGAACGATCCCAACGCACACTCGAAACTGTTCGAAAAAGTTTCACGCGGCGGCAGCGGTAACTGGACCGAAGTCACCGATGGCAGACAGATGCCGCCCTACGGCGAGCGGGTTGCTCCCGAAGACATCGCGACGCTGGTTGATTTTGTTTTGGGCTTGCCCCCGCCGTAACTCGACCGCAGTCGCGACGCACGTCGCTCATGCAGTGAGTTAAGTTATTTGCAGCGTATTTGAAGCGCGGCCATCCTGGCCGCGTTCTCCATATTTTGGCAGGCTGGAAGCCCGCGTTCCCGCCCACGCGCATCTCGCCCTCGCACTCGCCGATTTTAGCGAGAATCAAGAATACGATCAGCGCCCCTCTGCTACCTTGACGGTGAAACAATGCACCTCGGCCTGCTCGCGGAATTCTTTCAGCCGGCCGCTGACGATCATCAAGAATAATGAATTGATCCGGCACCCACATAGCGCTAATCTTTATGGGTTCCCATATTTACGGAGATTGACATGAAAACCACCATCGAAATGCCAGATGACTTGTTTCGTAAAGCCAAGGCGGTAGCCGCCCTGCGCGGGCAGAGTATGAAGGATCTAATCACCCAACTCCTGATGCGCGAAATTGGCGCGCCACTCGCGCCTACGGCCAACGCGCGGAAAAAAGCGGCGGTTGCCTTCAACCAGGAGCTGGAAGCCCTCGCTGCCCAGGTCGGAAAAAAATGGAAAAACGGAGCGAGCGCAACCGATGCCGTGCGTAAACAGAAGCGCGGCTAATGGTGATTGATGCCTCAGTCTGGGTGGCCGCCTTCCTTGCCCATGATGTGCACCACCCTGACGCGGCTGTTTTGCTGCGTCGTCTGGTTAAAGAAGGCATCACGGTCGCTATACCACTTCTGGCACTAGCCGAAGTCGCAGGTGCCATCTCTCACCAGACCGACGATTCCGGACTGGCTGAAAAGATCACGGTTTTTCTGCATACACAACCCTGGGTTCAGTTCGTGCCCTTGACCGACGCTCTCGCTACAGAGGCTGCGGCCCTCGCAGCACAACAGCGTTTACGCGGTGCCGATGCGGTTTATGTGGCTTTGGCGGCACAGCGCGCGTGGGCTCTGGTCACGCTGGATCGCGAAATGCTGGAGCGCACGAAAGAGAAAGTAAGCAGCCTAACCCCTACGGCTTGGTTGAAGCAGCATTGATTAGAATTTTAGGTCAGGCTTGCGCTATTGCCTTATCGAGATTGGCCATGCTTTGTATCTTCTTTTGGAACGCGAGCAACGCATGGCGACTTTGCAAGCTTGGCTAGTGTGTGCGCAACGAACATTAGAATGACCACAAACTCACTCTCATAAGAGCACCATTGGTGTCTGCCCCTCATGTCACTCGGTTAAGCATTTAACGCACTGAAAAGAGGAGGGCTGAACACTGCCGGTGGTCGGCTTTTGTTGCGAAACGAAAGTCACTTTCCAGGAGGTCAGCCCCAAATGAAGGATAACAAAGTTGCGCGAGCCCAACAGAGTGCGATGCTGCTGCGGTGACAGTTTTTGCAGAGTGATGCTGGACTATTTGACGGGGTGCTGGGTGATCAGGAAATGACGGCGGTGATGAATGAGTGGGTTGAGCCGTACCGCGAACGCATCTATCCGCCATTGGAAACCCTGCGTCTGTTCGTCGGCCAGCCCCAGCAATCAGCAGGCCTTTCCACAAAGCCGTGAGCAGAAACTGGGCGTGGGCTTTCCACTCGCCCGGATAGGCGCGCTGATTAGTTTGGCCAGCGGCGCGGTCCTGCGTTACCAAATCGCGGCCTGCTAAACGTATTCGCTGATCAGCTCCGCCGAGCGATCAAATTAGTACACGGATCACGACCGTACTTGCGAGCAGCGCTACACTGCAATTACCAATTACCGCATCGCCCTGGCCGGATCGAGCCGCGTGCAAAGAAACGGCGACCCAAAAATCTTCCATTGCTCACCGTGCCGCGTCATGTTGCGCGTGAGCACATCCTAAGGCAGCGGGAGCTTAACCGAGTGGCATGAGGGGCAGACCCAAAAAATCATTCGCGCTTATCGCCGCATCGCAAAAGACTCATAGTTTGAAACTGTACCGGATGCCCCTTGATGATCTTGCAACACTCCCCCTGCTCGGCAAAACCAAGACGCTGATATAACCGGATCGCGCGCGGATTGTTTTTGCGCACGATTAAGTGAATGCGCGATAAACCCATTTCACCAAAACCGCGTGCCAGTGTTTCAGTGGTGATGGCTCGCCCTAAACCCAGACCGGTTTTGTCGGCGCGCAACGCCACGCGCAGCTCGGCTTCGCGCTCGCCGGTTTTGGCGAGAATCGAGAATGCAATCGGCGCGCCCGCGTCCGCAGCGACGAAACAGCGGGCCTCGGCGTGGTCGCGGAATTCGTCCAGCCAGCCGCCGGTTCTCAGCGCATAATCCAAATCTTCAAATTCGATGGGGTAGCTCGGCCAACGTTCAATGATGGCGCGATCGGTTTCGGTCAGTGCTCGCAGCAAAATTGCCGGTGTTGTCGTGTTTGATCGGTGCGACACGCCGGTCAATCCGCGTGCATGTTGGTTGCAGGAAAAAATGTTGTCGCGTGCTAACGCACTGCCCGACTTCAGCGCTGCAATCCATTCGTCGGTGCTTGCCACCGCCGCGAAGCCTGTCTGCATCACCACAGCGAAGACACGATGAATTTCTTCGGCGCTGGCGCGACCTACGCGCGTGACATAGGGCACGGCACCGGAAGCATCCAGCAAAAATTCCACTGCGAGGCCAGCGTGCATTGCGTGCTTGACGGTCGCATCGTCACAGTTATGCGTCATGAATCCCGCCACTGTGAGTGTGTCGATCCGCGCTTGGCCAAGCCAGTCAGACAGGTCGGTGCCAGCGAAGGCGCTTGGAAAATTCTTCTCGATAGAATGGCTGCACGGGCGCGCCTGGATAATGTCATGCAGCGCCCAGCCCGGCGTCCCCTTGGCGAAGATGGGCGAGCCCGCCGGTGACGTGTGCTGCACCACAATCACTGGAATACGCTGGGCCTGCGCGGCGTCCATCGCGCGCGCAATATTCGCCAAGGAACAGGTGACATCCGGGTATTCAATCGGCAGATTGCCGGTCACATATTCATTCTGCACATCAATCACAAGCAGCGCGCGGCGTGGTTCGGGTGACATGGGTGTTCTCCTTGAGTGGTGCCCTGCTCGGTATCTCGGAGCGGGATGGTCAGACGATTATTTCGGTGCGCAGGAATTCTCAATAGTGGCCCGAATGACAATCATCGCTATGATTGGGCCAGAACCAACACGCCCGGAGTTATTGCGATGACCACGCGCACCATTGCCGTTCTTGCCTTCGATGGCATGAGCCCCTTTCACCTGTCGATTCCCTGCGCGGTGTTTGGCGAAGATCGCAGTGCGGTCGGGTTACCTAAGTTTGATGTACGCGTATGCGCGCTTGAGCCTGGACCTCTGGTCACTTCCGCAGGTTTCACGTTAGAGACCCGCTATGGGCTGGACGAATTAGAAAATGTCAACACCATCATCGTTCCGAGCTGGCGTGACCCGAACGAAGCGCCGCCGGCTGCACTGCTGGCGGCATTGCACACAGCCCATCAGCGCGGCGCATGTTTAGTCGGACTGTGTTTGGGTTCCTTCGTGCTGGCCGCTGCGGGCGTGCTCAACGGGCGCCCCGCCACGACCCACTGGCAGTGCGCAGACGAGTTCGCGCGGCGTTATCCGCAAATCCGCGTCAACACGCAAGTGCTTTATGTAGACGACGGTGACGTGCTGACTTCCGCAGGCGTTGCCGCCGGCATCGACTGTTGCCTGCATCTACTGCGCAAATGGTGCGGCGCCAAGATCGCCATGCAAGTGGCGCGACGCATGGTGGTACCACCACATCGTCAGGGCAGTCAGGCGCAGTATATTGAACAACCGATCCCGGTTCGCGCTGACGGCGAGCGCATCACGGCGGTCATCGACTGGGCACAGCAGCACCTCCATCTGGCGCTGAGTCTTGACATGCTGGCGAAGCGCGCCTGCATGGGCCGCCGCACGTTCACCCGGCGTTTCCGCCAAGTCACCGGCACCGCCGTCGGCAAATGGCTGCTGCACCAGCGGCTGGCCATGGCGCAACGACTGCTTGAAACCAGCAACCACAACATCGACTCGGTTGCCGAACGTGCAGGCTTCTGTTCAGCACTCTCGCTGCGTCTGCACTTCCGAGTTGCATTCAACATTTCGCCATCGAACTATCGCCGTGAATTTCGCGGCCGGTAGGTGCATGAAAGTGTGGGTGCGTAATAAAGCAATAGTGCAAGCCTGACTCGATTACACACGCAGCGTGACTACATGGTTCCAGCAGGCTTACGTGAAGGCATCAAATACCGGGATCAACGACTACTTCGGACAATCAGTCGCTCTGAGCTCGACCGGCGACACTCTCGCTGTCGGAGCATTTGGCGAATCCAGCGCGGCCACCGGCGTGAACAACACCTCACTTGGCCAGAGTGACAACACGGCTTCTGCTGCGGGCGCGGTATATCTGTATTCGTCATCACAGACAGTGTTGTGGATACTTGAGGTTTGCCAATGATCGTTCTAACCAAACCAGCGCAAAAACGCTGCGCCGGATAATGCGCTGATGCCGATGGCGCACAGGCTGGGCCAAAATCCGCGCGGTGTTTGTTGGCGCAACCGCAGCGGGCGAAGTAAATAAAAAGCTGCAAGGGAAAAACCGGTGATGACGCAACCGATCTTGACATAAAGTGCAAGCAACGCAACGCCAGTGATTTCGGGCAGTTCACCGCGCGATAAATAACTGGTGAGCCCGAAGCCCACGCCGCTAAGCGCCTGGAGCAACCAGCCGGAGGCTGTGAACCACGCGAGCAGCCTGGGAACAACCCGCTGCTCACGCGCCCACAACCACGCAGCGGCGGGGCTGCCCACTACGGCAACCGCGCCAAGGTTATGCGCCACTTGCACCAGCGCATAGGCCATGTCCGCCGCCATGTGTATTACTCGACTTTTACAAACACACTCTTCTCGGCGCCGGTCGGGATATGCGCTTTGTCGACGATCTTGACAATAATCGCGTGCTTGCCCGGCGTCATTTTTGGCAAGGTGGTTGTGCCTTTCAGATCGCGGATCGGGCCGCCGCGTTCGCCGTCGATCCAGACGTGAAAATGATCATCGCCTGCGCCCAGCTTTACTTCGTAATCCATCTTGTTTTCACCCATGGCCGACAGCGTGGCGCCGTCTTTGGGCGAGGTGATCGTCACCGAACCGGTGCTCATGCCCATATCGGCGGCATGGCTTGGCATAGCGATACTTGTGCCCGCCAACACGATGAGGGCGGCGCCGACGCGCGTGTAACGTTTATAGTGTTGCAACATGCTGAACTCCTTACGTGGTTGTGGATGGGAGCGCATGCGCTTGCAAATGCGCCCCGACATTGGAGTAAACATGCGGCAATCCATTTTTATTCCCAGCCGGTGAAAATATTTGGCACGCTCAGTACGTCGACGCCACTAACCGGCACAGAAGCGCGGCAAAGCCAAGGGATGGTGTGGGCTATGAGGGATGATGCGGTTCTGCATGCATGAAGCGTCGCGGCGAAGTTCGGGTCAGGGCTTAACTTTTTCCCACGTATCATGCCGCTGCCGCCGCTCCCGCCGATAGTTGGTGATTTCCAGCCGCAGGCCGTCGGGGTCAGACAAGAACACCGCGAAATAATCCGCTGCATATTCCGGATAACGCCTGGGCTCGCTGACCACAATGTTTTGCTCCGCAAGCATTTTTGCCGCTGCGTTTACATCGTGCTCACTTTCCACGCGCAGGCAAAAATGATGCAGCCCCGGCGCATACGGGTTATGCGCATCCGCAGACTGTGCAGGTCGCAGCACATAGCCGAAGTGCCGGTTGTAATATTGGATATGCTGCTCGCCGTCGAGTTGAAATTTATTTTTGCGAAAGCCAAGCACCGGCATGACGACATCGTAGAACTTTTCCGAGCGCGCCAGATTCGCAACGGAAATATAGATGTGATCAATGCCGATGATTTCAGGCATGGTCAGTTAAGTGCCAGATCACTACACATTAACATTGAACCCCAAGTTGACTTCCGAGGCGGGCACACCGCCGCGAATACCCCAATTGTCCAGCGGCGCCTCGATCAGAACAATGAGAATGTCGCCGGGCGCAATACCAAGCTCACTGAAGCGCTTGATGATGCCTTGGTAAAGCTTGCGTTTCGCATCCAGAGAGCGGCCCGGGAACAGCGTAATTTCCACCAAGATGTAATTTTCAGACGTTCCCGGCGGGGCAATGAAGTGCTCGGGACGATGCTCAATAAATCGGATGATCTTGTCCTGCTCCGGAATTTTCAGCGCATTGACCATCGCTGCGTGCACCGCTTCAACCAGATGTTGCTGTTGCGCGACAGGCCAGCTTCGTTTTACTTCAATTCGGGTAATGGGCATCTTCGTTGACTCCACGCGTAATTGTGCCTGCTCACTCTTTTTCAGGCGGTGTCTCACTCTGCGTTGCAGAGTGAGTAGGAGCAGCTAGGCAAGCGCTAACGTTCTACTGCTTCAGGGTATAAGGATGTCGCAAAAACAGGAAGAGCGGGAGTCCGAAAGAAACACCCACCAGAAAAATACCGATGACCGAAAGCCAAAGTTTTCGCATCCCCAAGCGGCGGCCTTCGACAAAAATAAACAGCGTAACAACACCGGCCGAAACCAATACGTCCATGCCAAAAAAACCACCGATGCGATTCGCGAACAACTCGCTTACGAACAGCGCAACATCAAGCCCGTGCGTCATGACCCACGGAACAAACTGCGCATAGGGTAGCGCGAAGCCTAAGACGCAGAGAACAAGATAGGTGTTGCGTAGGTTCATGCGCATGGCCCTCAAGGTTTGATATGCGGAGCGAACACCCGCTTGCGCGGCGACGGTCCGGCCAAGGAAAGAGTTAGTTCTGTTATGGTGAGCGTAGCAAAAAAGTGTTGATCGAGGATCACTACGGGATGACCGCTTCAGGCAGTCGAGTTTGACGGGGAACCGCTTTGAATTAGCTTCCGCGCGGGTGCGGGCAGGCACGCGTGCGCTGCATTGCGCTTAAAGAGCACCGTCATTCCGCTCGCCGGAGGCTGGTAACCACACGCCAGAAAAAACTCTTGCGCCGCAGCGAAGGGTTTTACGTAAATGGGAACGCCTTGAAAAGCCTGCTCCACGGCATGCAACAGCGCGCGCCCAATACCCTGGCCTTGCGCATCGGGGCGGACGACCAGCTCGCCCAGCATGGTTGAAAAGGCGTAATCACTGAAAGCACTGACATAGCCCAACAATTGCCCCTGCGGGCTACGCGCATGCGCAATAAACGGATACGCCGTCATGGAACGCTGCACCAATTCCTCCATGTAATCCCCGCCCCAGCCCACGCAGGCCATCAGAGACGAGAATTCCTTGGCCGTCACCGCTTTGCCGTGGTGAATAATGTAGTCCATTTTCAAACCCTCAGGTTCGACATGCTCCGGTTTGCCAACGCGTGCCCACTCGATGAAAAAGTTAGACCACCTCGCCCGGTGGCGGCTGCACTGCGCTGAGATGACCCGCGACAACGTGCCACCGCTCACCCGCCGTAGGACACCAAATGCGCGTGTAGCGAAAGTCGCCCGCAAACGGTGAACCACTATAGACGCCGGACAATTTCATCCGCACCGAGACTAGTGCAAACTGTGCGCTGACTTTCATCTGTCGTTCCGACGCTTCCATGGTGTGAAACTTGATCACCCCAGAGCGATACGCCTCCAGATCGCCTTGCTTGCTGATGAGCTGCCCGAAGTGATTGGTGAAGATCAGGTCGGGCGAAATCAACACATCGAGTGCGCCCACATCTGCATTGAGCATGGCCAGCCGCAAACACTCCTCGGCAACAGTGATTTGATCTTCAATGGTGGTCAGCATAGCTACGGTCCGGTTGGTGGTGTTTAAATGAAATGCCGATCAAATCCGTTCACATTGAGCTTGTCGAAATGCGCTCCCTGAAAATCAACCGGTTAACGATGGCCTCGACAGGCTCAGCCCGAACGGTTTGAATAAATCGACGCGTTCGTCTCGAACACAAGGTTAGGTGTCGCTTCCCGCGATTCCAGAATCTGGGCAAAGCGCATCAGGTAGCCATCTGGATCTTGCGCTAGCAATTCGATTTGCCCCTTCTGCTGTGACTCTGAAACAGAATACCAACTTTCCTTTGGCTCCCGATACAGACCGTATCCGGCCTGCTTCAGTCGCTCTGCCACGTCGGAAACGCTCGGCACTTCGATCTGAAAGTTGATTCCCCTGCCGAATGGTCGATCCAGAGGAGCGACATTCCAGGCGGATGCGTGCTCCTGCTCAAGCATCAATTGCGCCTCACCAAGCTCAATGTAAACAAACTCAGGCTGTGTGCGGCGAAAACGAACTGTGAAGCCGACCGCAACATAGAAGCTGAGCGACGCCTCAACGTCGGAGACGGTCAACTCCGGAACAAGTGGATTCCAGTATTCTGCTCTGTTCATGCAACCCTAGCTCCTGTCAGTGACGCATAACGTTCAAGCCAAGCCGTCGGAGGTCAGTTTGAGCAAAGGGTTAGACCGCGTTCGCCCACACCCGAACTGTGGCATGGTAGGGTGACCACACTGTCCACATTTGTGCGGCCCAGTTTCTGACCATCGTCTTGTGCTCCTCAACGCCAACTGCCGCCTCAACGTCGGCCACTGTGAACGTGCCCAGAGACGCTGGCGGTTCAAGCCAGTGGTGCTGCGCTTTGTGATTGGCAGCGGAGATCATGGCGGCGTGCGCCTTCTCTGGCGGCAGACCTCGTTCCAGCAACAGGCACAGGCGCACTAAGTGGACGCCGACCGATTGAATACTCTGCCGACTGGGGATGCCCGGATGCTGGACGGCATAGGCGTCTACGGTGAGGCGATGGACCGCAAAATAACGTTGATCTTGGTACTCTCGCGCAAGCACACGACCGAATGCCGACCAGCACCCCGGTGTGGATTCCATGTACTCGTGCGTCGGTCCATCCACGTGTTCAAACGCGCCCTTGCACCACATACACTGCCGAAGTGTCATCGACGTTCCTATGCGACTCAACGTAAAGCCGAGGGGCCGCCACTTTCAGCACGCCCCTCTCGAACACCATGTTAGGCATTCGCGATCAACATGTCACGGCAGCGCTTGGTAAAGAGGAATGCTTGCCCTCGAAGGGACGTCCATTTTCAACAAAATACTTAAACGCCGCTAAAGTTGGCGCACCCAGGCGACGCATCATCGGCCGCATGACTAACTCCAATAATTTTCCTAGAATGCCGCCTTTAAATTCGATTTCTGCCTCACTGCTTAACAGCGTTTTGCCGTTTTCGTTTTTTAGCGTCCACGTGTTCTTCGCCGATTTCATCAACGGCAACCCGTAACCAATGTACGCAAACGACTTGCCCTCCTCCCAAAGAATCCATTTTTCTTTGATCGTTATGTTGCCTTTAAGCCTACAGGTTCTTTCTGTGCCAATGCCTCGCTTTGTATCGCTACTGCAATAGGCATCCACAATCGGCTCCACCCACAACGGTACATTTTCGATATTGGAGAGCACCGCCCACACCGTTTCCACCGAAGCTTCCACACATACTGAACCCTGTAATCTAATCATCTGTTTCTCCCGGTTTGTCTGACGATCATTTAATGCTTGAGTTACGCGAATGCTTGGATGAAACGGGGCACGGCCCGGCAGTCCGCTTGAACGAATGGCTAGATGGGGCACCCTTGGTGTGTCTGGGGTGTGTCTGGCAGCGTTCAATCCACGCCGCAAACTACGCGACATTGAAACACGCCCGGCGAATGCCATGGGTGAGCGGGATGAACCGCTTGGTGAAGTCCATAATGTTGCGGTTGCCATTGGTGAGAATGGCAATGGATATCCCGGTTCGGTAGTCTGCGCCGGCAAGGCATGAGAATACTCCGCCGTGTCCGAAGCATTGCCCGGTGTTCCACCAGCCGAACATTGACGGAACGAGTGTGCCCAGCGTGAAGCCGCGCCCCACTGCCAGGAATGTCTTCACGCTGCGATCAAACCCGAACACGTTGCGGGCTGTATACTGCCGCAGCACGTTGCCCGAGACCAGTTGCTCACCGGAGATCGTCGCGCCGTCCCTCAGCATAAAGTCATAAAAAGACGCAAGACTGGCCGCGTTTGAGACCAACGTGAAGGCCGGGTTAAGAGATTCGAAATAGGCTTCGGCGTTTTGCGTCTCTTCAAATCGATGCGCCACATCCACACCCGCCACCATCAATTTGTCTTTACCCAGCCAGTAGGCGTGTGCGATTGACGCCGGGTCACGCCCTGCGAATCCAAAGCGCAACTCTGGAAGGTTCAAGGGCGTGGCAATCTCCTCGGCGAAGAAATCCGTTAAGCGCCTGCCCTCTACCCGCCTGACGATCTCAGACAGAATCCAGCCGTATTCCCATGGCGCGTAGGCCAACGTTCCGCGCCGGTACATGGGCGTGACATTTTCAAGATGATGCGCGATTATTTCCCGATCACCCCAGCACTCCATCGCGCTCATTAACTGCGGGAGCAAAATTCCGGAACGGTGCGTTAAGACATCAAGCGTTGTGATCTGCGCTTTGCCGTTGCGCGCAAACTCGGGAAAGACTTCCGCGATTGGCGCATGCGGATCGAGCTTGCCGCGATCTTCGAGCAGGGCGATGACAATCGCGGCCAGTGGCTTGCCGCATGAATAGGCTGGGAACAACGTTTCCGGCGTTGCTTGTATAGCAGGCCCTTCGTCTTTCCTGTGCCCGCGCGCGAGCCCAATAGCTTCATTGACAATCAGCTTGCCATGGCGCCTCACGACAAGCTGGCCGCCAGGAAATGCGCCGGCGGATTGCTGCGCTTTAAATCTAGCGACAACACGCGCGATAAGAGCGGCGTTAACTTTCGATTCGTCTGCTCTATCAATTACGCGCTGCGACATATGTCACCGCCACCATTTACGTTGACCAGTCAAGGGACGCAGCGACCCGATGGTTCGTATTGAACGCAGGGTTCGAAGTCACATTGACTCCAATGTTTCCATGAATGAATCATATGCGCCAAGAAAAACCGGACCATGATGAACGTCGGTGATTGCAAGACCAAACATTTGTGCTTGCTCATCAAACACTATTTGATACCCACCTTTTGTTACCGGGTCCTCCTCAAGTACTAGCCAAAGGTCGACGCATCCCTTCGATACAGGAGAATCAGCAAACTTAAGTTTCTGCGGCTGCACTAGACATTTTTGGAGATTTACCCCATGAGTATTGCTTGCGCTCCAATGGTTGCCGATTTCTTTTCGAACCAAGTCTTTGATTTCGTCTGAGGTCATGGTTGTTGTAACTTCGAAGGTCAAATAGCCACATTACTCCCGCGCCCCACCCGCCTGATTATCCCAAATCTCATCGTCCACCATGCCGTCTTCGCGCGTCCACACTAGGCGGCGAACTGATTCTGAATTTGGCTCAAGTTGACGGGGGCTCCGCCCCAGGCACGCCGTTCGGATCGACGGGGATCATTTCAGCAAGTAAGGTTTCCGGTGCAATATCCTGCTCGTGAGGCCAAGTGACCGCACCGAACAGAATGCCTGCCTGTCTGAAGTAATGCACATCGCGTAGCTCGCGAAACACGCCATGATCGAGATAGGGCTTCACGTCAAAAACACCCTTGCGCCCGTCCTCGATCTCGACATAAATACGAAAATCCGGTAACGGTTTGACGACTTTGACATCCCAGTACATCGCAGCACCTCACAGGGGATCAATTTTGTAGGGATTCTCGCCACTGGCTGCTATTTCCCAATCGGCGATTAACTCATCGCGGTGAAGCTCGATCCATGCCTGCACCAGCCGCAACTGCTTGCCGGGTAACTCACCCGAGAGAACCTCGCGATCCCCACGCCTCAAACTCGGCGTACTTCGCGTGGATAGCGACGGTGGACGCAGACATGGCCTCTTCTTCTAGGTGTTGTCTAACGATGAAGCCCACCAGCGCGATACCAAAAGCATCCGGTGCAGCGTTTAGTTAGCCCCCGGGGTGAACATTCGTGGTCGCGCACGAACGTACGCCGCAAACAAAGAATCTTTGAAACGGTAAAACCGATCTCTTATGTTTTCCAATTCTGCACCGTACTGTTCAGTAACCAGATGTCCTACGTATTGGCTTGAATTGTCCACTCCTTCATCTAAAGCACGCTTGTAAGTTTCAGTAGTCCAAATTTCGCCTTGCGTGTCCTGGGTCGCAGCGAGAGCACGCAAGACAGACTCACGCTGAGAAGAAGACGCGACAGCCTTCCGATAACGCCCTTCAAGAACTGGGTCTGCTTGTCTTTCTGCAATTGATTTCAATGTGGTATCAATTGCGGCAGCAGATATTGCCTGTTGGTCTTCATGGTAAGCGAGCCTCAGCGCGTACTTCCCAACAAGATGAACATGTATGGATGTCCTTGCGCTAATGCTGAGAGCTTATCTTTCGCTTCTTCATCGAAGTGGATATATCCGCCTATCTCACGCTCTGCAATCTCCACGATTTCTGTCAGTTCGGTTGATCTCATGGAAGGTAGTACGATAATGCTTCCGGCAAAGAGCCTATCTGCTGATGCGTGTTCCTTCATCAGCACTTGGATGTCTTTCGCCACGCCAACAATGCAAAACTTCACCTTTGGAGCATTTGTCGCAAGAGCTTTTAGAAACGACGCAAATCCATGCGTGTTACTAATTTGGTCAAATTCGTCTACGACGATGAGTATCCCATCCCTTGCCACGCCCTCTTCCGCTATGGCGTTAGCCACGTTAGTAAAAACGGAGTCGATATTCTGAGAAGAAATAGCAGGTTCAGTTAGATTCTCTTCGCTCTTTTCTCCCCCTAGTTCAGCGCTGATTCCGAAGATGTTTGCGCCAAATTTCGGAGAATAACTTGTCATTATTCTCTTGGCTTTCGGAACGTCGTACAGCCAATCAGCAAGACAGCTTGATGAGGTAAGAAGCCTTTCCAGCAATGCCTCAGTACTATTAATGGTGCTACCACATGCAAGATAGACAGATAGGAAATCGAACGAACGATCATGCGGTAGATTCAATTTATCAAGCAGTGAATCGTCCCCCTTACTAATACTAAGTATCTGTCGCGCCAATGAAGTTTTCCCTATTCCACGATTGCCGACGATGGCAATGTTTGCGCCATCTGACAGAAGCGCATAGTAAGCGTCGCTCACAGCTTGCTTTCGCCCCGCAAAGCGGACTGCATCAATGATTTCGCGAGCAGGCTGAAATGCATTTTCAATTTGGGTAAGTGATGGCTTCATCATGGCTCTTCCGTTTTTTCTATAGCTAATTGTTGAATGACGTATTATTCCCGCCCCACCCCACCCGCCTGATTATCCCAAATCTCATCCTCAACCACGCCGTCTTCCCGCGTCCACACCAGGCGGCTGATGATTTTAAATTTAGCTAACGACATGGCACCCCGCTTGGCGCGTTTGCTGTCGGACTCGTTGATGGCTTCGGCGACATCCGCGCGATCGGCTTCGAAGATTTCGGTGGGTTCGTAGTCTTCGTCCATGACGACCACCATGACGCTGTCCCATTTTTGTTCGACGTTGAGCTGGCCGATGCGTTGGCCGCCTTTTTGTTCGTCGAAAATCGCGCGGCCTTTGATCTGGATGCGTTTGCCTTCGCGCGCGCCGTGGCCGATGGCGTCGCAGCCGGCGTTTTGATCGTCGATCAGTTCGAGGTTCATCAGGCGCGCGGCGTCGTGACGCGCGATTTCGCTGCTGATACCCAGCACCTTGCCGGTGGCTTTGCGGTATTCGGCCGCGATACGGCGCGCTTCCGACATCAGCTTGTCGACTTGGTAGAGCGTCATGCGTGTGCGGCCATGTGGAAACTGGACGTCGCTATTGTGCGTAAATCTACTCACAGCCGCAATGACAGGCGCGAACTTATACTGGTGCTGAAATCATCTCGACGAAGGTGGCGATGAGCACGCTTCTGATTCACGCCCTGCACGACCCGCAACGGTATCCGCATGCGGTGCGCACGCTGCGTCTGCTCGAAACGCACATCTCATGGGTACTGCTCACGGGAATATACGCGTACAAAATCAAGAAGCCTGTCAACCTCGGCTTCCTCGATTTTTCCACGCTGGAACAACGCCGGCATTTCTGCGCGGAGGAGTTGCGTCTGAATCGCCGCTTTGCACCGCAGCTTTATCTCGACATGGTGGCGATTCGCGGCACGCCGCAACAACCGCGCTTCGATGGTGACGGGGAGGTCATCGAATATGCGATAAAAATGCTGGAATTCGATCAACAGCAACGCGTGGATGCGTTGCTGGCGAGCGACCAACTTAGCACCGACGGCATGGACTCATTCGCCGCCGAGCTGGTGGCATTACACGCCCAGGCACCGCGCGCGCCTGCCGACGCTAGCTTCGGAGCCGCAGACGCGGTGTGGGCGCCGATGGCGGAAAACTTCGCGCAGATACGCGCGACGCAACCCCGTATTGACGTTATGGCAACACTTGTACAACTGGAACAATGGAGCCGCGCGGAGTTTACCCGTCGACAAACCGCCCTGGCCGAACGTAAGCGCGCCGGCGCGGTGCGCGAATGTCACGGCGACTTACACACGCGTAATCTGGTGCGCATCGACGGGCGCATCGTGGCGTTCGACTGCCTAGAGTTCAACGCCAATTTGCGCTGGATCGACGTCATCAGCGAAGTGGCGTTTTTGCTGATGGATCTGGACGCCTGCGGGCAACCTGCACGCGCGTGGCGGTTTCTTAATCGCTATCTCGAACACAGCGGCGACTACGCGGGCGTGCCGCTGTTAACTCTGTATCGCGTCTACCGCGCGCTGGTGCGCGCCAAGGTGGCGTGCTTGCAGGCGCCGCCGGACGCGCACGCTGAATTCCAGAAATATCTTGCCTTGGCACAGCGTTACAGCACGCCTGCCCAGCCGTTGTTGATCATCATGCAGGGCGTGTCGGGTGCCGGGAAATCAACTATAAGTCAACAACTGGCTGATCGCCTGAGCTTGATCCGTGTACGTTCCGACATGGAGCGCAAGCGCCTGTTCGCCGGTGCACACAACGGCGCCTTTGGCTCTAGGCTTGACAATAGCGGCTACTCGACCGAAGCCACCGACGCGGTGTATCGGCGTTTGGCGACGCTTGCGGAATCGCTACTGACCGCCGGTCACGGCGTAGTGCTGGACGCGACATTTTTGCAACGCGCACAACGCGATTTGCTGCGTGATCTCGCACAAGGTTTACATGTGCCCTTTGTCATCCTCCACTGCCATGCTCCCCGGCGTTTTCTGGAGCACGCCATCACGCAGCGCGCCCACGCCGGAGGCGATGCGTCGGATGCGAATCTACACGTTTTAGAACGCCAACTCGCCACCCAACAGCCGCTGGATGGAACGGAAATCGCACAGACTATTGCTGTGGATGTCAGCGTCAATTTTGACGCCGCCGTCCTGGAACAACGACTGCGCATGCATCTTCAGGAAGTAAGTTCGTACCGATTTCAAGAGCTTGGCGGTTCCGGGTGAAATCGCGCACATGGATATATGCAATCGGTTGGAAATTATCTTTCCAATTCGCTGTCGGAGGAAATAAGAGCTGCGGTTTTGCATCTCAAAACGGGGAAGGGAGAGGCATGGTGTAATCCGACAGGCGTTTGTCGCCGGAGGTCGTCTATGACGTACACGCAAAAACTATTGCCGTTGCTGTTTGCGCTGCCGCTCACAGTCTCTGCACACGCTTACGAGTTCACCGAGGTCACGGATGAAATTCGTGATTGCTACTCGAAGGCCATGATCGGTTATGACTCGGTCATCAACGCGCGTCTGGGCGTGCCGCCCGAACATGCGCTGACCTACACTTCTTACGCGCTGGACGCGACACCGGAGCAAACGCAGTATCTCGATAACATCCTGATCGTCGTGTGGGGTGGGTATCTGTGGAAGAGCTCGCCGCACAATTACGCCATCAACGTGTTCTACCGTTGTGCACGCGATGGTGCGTTACCAAGCGAAGCGGCACTGCGATAAAACGCTGACTATTTTTCGAAGGGCTTGATCAGGTTGCGCACCACGTCGTACTCCTGATCCGTCACCGCCACGAAGCCGTCGTAGCTGGGATCAAGCGACTGGATGACCGCTTTGTATTCGGGTTTGGTCATGTCGAGTTTTAGAAAAATGTCGCGTATTTTTTCCACCAGCTTGGGATCCATTTTGCTCGACGCCACAATGTTGTACGGCGGCAGCGGCGGTGAGCTGTAGATCACACGCAAGCCCTGCGGCTTGAATTTAATCGCGGTGGTGTCTTTCACCACGCCGGCATCGAAGTCGCCACTCAACACACCATGTGCAATGTTGTCGTAGTGACCGATGAATTTGAATTCACCGAGCTTCTCCAACGGCATGCCCGCACCAACCACGGTGGCGCGCTGCAAAATGGCTGCCACATCGCCGAACGCAAAAGTTTTGCCGGCCAGATCTGGCACGCTTTTAATCGCGCTGCCGTCTTTAACGACGATCATCAGTTGAAACGAAGGCGCTGCCAGAGTCACGGTCTTGACAATAAGCTGTACGTTACTGCTTTTCTTCGCTTTCAAATACGCCACCGGCGTGAGGTAGGACAAATCGACGTTACCGGTCGCAATTTCCTTGATGGCCCCCGGCATGTCGGGCGAAAGCTGCAAGATTACCGGTCGCCCCAACACTTCGGTTAAATACTTCGTCAGGGGCTTCAGACGCCGATGCATTTCGGCGGGAATATCCATCGCCACCGAGCCGAATTTCAACTCAGGCGCATCGGCGGCGCGCGCGGACATCGACAGCGTGCTGATTGCCGCCAATAGACCTGTGCCCAGTAAAATTAGGCTACGCGATACTTTCATGTGCTTTCTCCCAAAATGCGCGCGTGTGGGGCGTGACCAAGCGAATTTGCGATATGCGCATAGTGCGTAACCTGGTTACGACCATGTTCTTTGCTGTAGTACAACGCCGTATCGGCGCAGAGGAAGAAATCTTCAGCCGAATTTTTTCCGTACCCATTAGGAATGGTCGCCACACCAATGCTGACCGTAACCGGAATACGCGCCATATTGACATTAAAGGAAAAGTCTTCGATGGTGCGCCGCAGTTTTTCGCCAATTGCAACGGCATCGTCGGCTTTGGCGCGTCGACAGATGGCGACAAACTCTTCGCCGCCGATGCGACACACCATGTCGGTGCCACGCAAATGTTCCGTCAACAGCTTGGCTAGGCGGCGCAACACGGTGTCGCCGACTTTGTGGCCGTATTGATCGTTGATCTTTTTGAAATAGTCAACATCGACCACCAAGATGCTGTTGTCCTCGCCGTGACGCAGCGACATCGACACTTCGGTGTCGATCAGGCGCTCAAACTGACGACGGTTATACAAACCGGTGAGCGGGTCGGTGATGGACAGGCGCTTCAACTCGTCGTTCATGCGCCGCAATTCGTCGGATTGATTCATCAGTTGCGAATTGGTTTCGCGCAACTTGGCATCGCCCAGTTCGATTTTCGATTGCAGCCGCGCGTGAATCTCGTTGAGCTGCGCACGCATGCCGTTGAACTGCGTGGCGAGCATGCCGAATTCATCGCGCGAATGGATCGGGATAATGCGCGTCTGGATTCTGCCGTTCTCGTCCACCGTGTCATTGAGCGAGGTGGAAATAATCGATACCGGCCGCACGATAATGTACGAAAGCGCGAAAAACTCGCCGATGGCGATGAGGATGATCAAGATCGCTTCGCGCCAAATCATGGTGTACTGCTGATCTTCCAGTTGAAGTGCGATGCGCGCGGTATCCAGCCCGATATTCAGATGCCCGACCACGTCGCCATCGAACACAATCTCGCGATCGAACATCACCCAGCCTTCGTTACCGGTCGGCTTCACGCCGGCTTCCGCCATGGTGTTGCCCTTCTTGCTGGTGACGCGCGCATACAGAATGTCTTTGGAACGAATGATTTCTTCGAGCAGCAATTGAATACCGTGGTAGTCATAACCCACCACATTGAACGCCACCGACTGCGAGGCGAAACGCGAAATGTCTTCGCCGCGCTGCTTGATTTCGTGCAACACATCCTGACCCTGCTGCCGCACGGTCATAAACCCATTGGCACCGAGCGCCAATACCAGCACGCTCAGCAACACCAGCACCATTTTCTGCCGTACGCCAAAACGAAAAAACACGGAGAGATTGTTTATCTTCAAATGCAAATCTCAATGACTGCATAGCAAATCGGGCATGCGCTTGCGTCAAATCCAGACCACAGACTCGCGCAAATCCTCTTTTCCTTCACCCCGGTATCGGTATACGCGGCGTCATCTTTAAGATTGGGCATCGCGTGCTAAACTTTAGCCTTAACTAAAATGCAAGACGGTGGCACGGACATGACTCTCACACCACGGATTTGTAAACTGATCTCCCCGCTGCTGCTCGCGGCAACATGCTATCTCGCGTCGGCAAACACCCCGGCGCGTGCTGAAAATTATGAAAGCTGGGGCCTGGGCTACGGCATGTCTTACGCCTATCTGGGCGCGAATATCGACTACCGGCTGATGCCCGATCTTTACCTTGTCGGCGCGCTCGGCTCCGGGATCTACCAAGCGGGTTTGGCAATTGGCGGGCGTTATTACTTGTTGCCAACACTGTTTGAAACCGCGCGAGCACGCGTGTCGGTGGTGTACGGACCCTATAGCGGCATTGTTCGCACACCGGCAGGAACGAATTCCACACAGGAAAAAGATTTCGCCGGCTTCGCGCTGGGCTTGGGCATATTAATGTTCGGCGACAACGAGGGCTTTGACTTCGACATTTACTACACCAACACGCGCCCCGCCAAGCGTCACTTTGAACGCTACCACGCCGCCGGCGACTCTGCTGGCTATGACGGACTTGATCCGATCAATGTTTCGCTCGGCTATCGTAGGCGCTTTTAATGAGGATTCCCAAGCACCACTGGATCACCACCGCGCAGTCGCTCTTGAACAGGCTCTAAGCGCTCGCCGCCATTTCGCTTACCATGGTTTCCGCCGGCAATAAAATTGTAAATGTCGAGCCCAGGTGCAAGCTGCTCTCCACAGTGATGTCCCCGCCCATCATCTGACAGAAACGACGGCTGATCGCCAAGCCCAAACCGGTCCCGCCGTATTTGCGCGTGGTCGAACGGTCAACCTGATAAAACTCTGCAAACAACTTTTTGATCTGCTCGGTAGCGATGCCGATGCCGGTGTCGACCACCGCAATTTTTATCCACACGGCGCCCGCGCGTTGCACGCGCTCAGCCACCACGTCAATGGTGCCTTTTTCGGTAAATTTACAAGCGTTGCTCAGCAGATTAATCAACGACTGACGCAGCTTCATTTCGTCCGAGCACATGGAACCCAACCCGGCGCCACAATGCACGCGTAGTTTGATGTCGCTATTGTTGAGCAGCGGCCGCACCGCCGCCGCCGCCTCTTCGACCAAGCTTGCGACATCGAATTCGATCATCGATATTGCGACCTTCCCGGCTTCAATCTTGGCCAAGTCCAAGACTTCGTTGATCAACCCGAGCAGGTGCGTGCCTGCCGCCTTGATTTTTTGCAGGTCGGGTGCAATGACGGCGTAACCGCTGGCAAGCGCGTCTTCGGCGAGCATTTCGCTGTAACCGATGATCGCGTTCAACGGCGTGCGTAATTCATGGCTCATGTTGGCCAGAAAGGCGCTTTTAGTGCGGCTCGCCTCCAGCGCTTGATCGCGTGCGATGGCCAGCTCGGCAGTGCGCTCCACCACGCGCCGCTCCAGATTGCCGCGCGACTGACGCAGCTCCGCCTCGGTCGCCTGCAAAGTGACGATATGTTTTTCGATGTTGGCCGCCATCACGTCGAATGCCTGGCCTAATTGGGCCACTTCGTCGCTGCCGGGCAAATTGGCTTTCGCAGAAAGATCGCCGGAAGCAAAACGCTGGGCAGTCGTGGTGACAACCCGCAAGCGACGCGTCAACAAGTGCCCGATCATGACACTGACCACGGAAATAAAAATAATGCCGGAGGCCGCAATGGTAATGCCCAAATCCATTGCACTGCGGTTGGCGGCGAGTAATTCACTGTGCGAAAAATTGATTGCTAACATACCGATGCGACCGGACGCATTGGTAATCTCCTGCGTGCGCCAGAAATGCTCATCGGTATCGATCAATTGCGGCCGGACTTTGCCGATATCGTCGACCATGCTGCTGACCACGACGCGATCATTACGGTCCACCAGCAAAATATGCTTGGTGTGCGGGTCGGCAACGGCTTGTTCGATGTAGGGCTGGAGCTCGTCGTATTCCGCAGTGAACAATGCGATGCGACTCAAATCGCTCAACAGATTGAGTTGCACGCGTTCGGTAACCGCCCATTGTTCACGATTGGACTCGGTGTTTTTTTTCAGCGTAGTGCCTAACGCGAGCACCATCACCACCACTTCGAGGCTCAGGATGACAACCGCGATACGGTATTTAAGCGAAAGCCGGAGCATGTTGTGGTGGCTGCTGCATAGCAATTTATTCGCGTGGGAATTTACGCACGACGTTGTAAGCATCGTTGGTAATGGGAGTGAATGGAATCATTTTTCCACGCTCAAGTATGGCCTTGCCTTCAGCACTGTTTTGCCAGCTCGTGATGGTCTCCAGCAAGCGTATGCGGTCTTGCGGCGGCACCCGCGTATGCGCGGTGAACAAGGTATGCGGAATGACATCAGATTCAAGGATCACGCGCATATCAACCTTCATGCGGGTCTTGAAATACCGGATCGCGGGCATTGCAGTTCCACATGCGGCAGAGGCGTCGATCAATACCTGCTGCATGCAGGAAATATGCGAACGGTGATACGCCAAGATCACGTCTTTATCCGGAATCAAGCCGTTTTTCCGCAGAAAGGCGCGCACCAGATGACTGACGGCGGAATCCATCGGCGGCAAGGAAATGCGTTTGCCGCGCAGATCTTCAAGCGTTTTGACCGGCGACTCGGGCGCCGTGACAATCAAGGCTTTCAGCGGTTCGCCGCGCGCCGCCAACGGCAAATATTTATGCTGATCCGCAGCGCGTACGTAGTCGAACGGCTGCATGAAAGCGATATCGAACTCTTCGCTGTCGATTCTTCCAGAATAAATTTCGTAAGTTGAGCTGGAGGTAAATTGCACCTTACGACCCAACACACGCGAGAATTCCGCCGCAATCGGCGCAAATACCTGCTCCAGTTCGCGCGGTGGCAAGTAGGGAAATACGCCAAAGATGTAATCCGGCCGTGCCGGGATGCTGGCTTCAGCACCGATGGGCACAGCCTGCACAGGTGTTGACAATATTATGCCGAACAATAATACCAAAGCCGCGCATGACCCTGTCACCGCTGAACACTTCTTCCGCCACTGCTTCTGATCGGACACAACGCTCTCCTACAGTTATACAAGTACGCCCGTGCGGATACCCTATCGGCGCCCACACTTACCACTTGAGAGCGCCTTCTGGAGCTACGCAGCCGCTATCCACCGCGCGCGATCAAGTGCGCGCACGATGTGTCGATACAGTTCTCGTCAACTCCGCCATGCCGGGCGACATAGCCATGAGCTTCGAGACCATCCGCAATTATTATGAACACTTGGTGATGCAGCGCATTATGGATACGCTTGGCAAGCAATCCCTCGCGCCCGATTCCGAATACCTCGCCGACGTCGCCTGTGTAGCACTAAACCATCTGCCGCCGCGTTACATGCGTCACGAAGTGGATATGGCGTTTTATGTTTCACCGCAGGAGCGCAACGAAATCATCCTCAAGGTCAACGACGCCGTAGACTTTGCCGTGCGCTTCATCGCCCAACGTCAGTAGTTGGACACGCCCGCCTGAATTCGCGCGGTGTGTAAATTATTTGCGCGCGCAGCGCATTCCGGGCTTGAATTCAAACACCTGCTCCAAATTCAAAGTTCGAATCAAGTTCGCAACCGCTTCCGGTCCGTGCTCGCGCTCCACTTCCGCGAATATCAACTTGGCCGCATTGCGATTGTAGCCGCCGCCCATATTGATCTGCACCAGCAGCAATTCTTGAGCCCGGTCCAGCGTCATGGGGCGCCTCGCTTTATTTGAAAGTCCAACGACGTTTCAACGCGTGCTCGGCCGGTAATTTCAACATTGAGGCCACTGCTTCAAACACATCGTCGTAATACAAACGCCCGGTGCCGTACATTTCATCCGGGCCATAAAAAAATTGGCAGTAAAAGCGCTTCTTACCGGTTTTACACACTACAGAAGTGACACTCCTGCGCGCCCCATTACACCGTCGGGCACATCGTCAAGGTGTCGGACTCCGGATCAAGCTGCATGTCGGCATCGGCCAGATCAATGTCCACCGCATGGCCGTAACACTCGACCAGCGTCGCGCGAATAATGTCAAGATCCTGCGCGGAGAACTCGGAATCGGAATTAGTATCGGTCATGAAGCACCTGTCTTGTAAGAAACTCTTTCTCGTCTATGCCCCGGCACGCTGCTTCCTACACTATGGTAACAGTTGCCATGCCGTCGTCCGAGAGTTCGCTGTGGGATGTGAAAATTACCAAACTCGCTGCTTGACCAATCATCTCACCCCCCGCTCACGCCCTGGGCCGACCACGCGGCAAGGGCATGCTGCGACGCTTGGTCACGCTCTCCACTTGGCCGCGAAAACGATCACTTCCCAATACCCAACCCTTGTGCGTCGACTCGCGTATCGCGCGCACCGTGCTGTCGTCATCGCCGTCACGAAACAGGGATCGATAGGCTTCATAACGCGCCTGCACCGTACGGCCCAAACGGCGATATACCTCATGCTCGGCAATGTGCGCGTCCTTCTGCCCTTGTGCGTTGTGGCGGTAACTTGACCAGCGATGGTGCGCGGCGGACTTGACCATACCGGCGCGCACCGGATTCATCTCGATGTAGCGACAGCAGGCGAGAAGGTAATTGTCGGCATCCACCACGGTGGCACGGTAGCGCCCCTCCCACAGCGTGCCGCTGCGTTTGTAAGTAGCGTTGAAATACTGAACGTAGCGCCGCCCCAACGATTGCAGTGTTTTGGCAATGCTATCGTCGTGCGTCGGCGTTGCCAGTATATGGACATGGTTGGTCATCAACACATAGGCGTGAATCAGAAGCCCGTAGCGCTGTGCGGCCTCTTTCAGCCACGCGAGATATGTCGTGTAATCACCTTCGCCGATGAAAATTACCTGACGGTTGTTGCCGCGTTGAATGATATGTTGCGGCAAGCCGGGAGCGACATATCTGGGCAGTCGAGCCATGGCGTATTCCTCCGTTGGTTGATCGCGAGCGTATCACAATCGTGACTAAATTGGAGTCTGACCCTCTTGTCCTGGCCGCTCACGCATCTCCATGATGTTGGAAGCCTTCCGCATTTATTATTCTTATAATTCACCGTGGCGTGAAACGGCGATTGCCTGTATTTACCCGTTTCAGTTATTGTCGAGCATCCACCCGTCGACGAGCATCCGCATGACTATCGATATTCAATCCTGCCGTCTGGGCGAAAATGCCGATCCGCTAGTACTGGAGTCTTCCGCTGACCATTGTGCGGCAACGCTCGCGCTGGCCGCGCAAGCAACGCGCAACGTGCATATTTTTTCGCACCAGTTGGACCGACGCGTTTACGACCAGAAACCGTTCATCGAAGCGCTCACGCAACTGGCGTTACGCAGCCCGCAATGCAAAGTGTCAATCTTGGTGCGCGACACCAACGACATCGTCACTAACGGCCATCGCCTGATCGACGCCATGCGCCGCATACCCAGCCGCATGCAACTGCGCAAAGTGCACGCAGACTATCTCAGCACCAGCGAAGAATTCGTCGTCGCCGATGAAACCGGCCTGCTGCTGCGCCGCCTTGCCGCCCGCTACGAAGGCTCGGTGAATTTCAACGCACGCAAAGAAGCCCGCGAGCGCGTGAAATTCTTTACCGAAGTATGGCGCGTAAGTGAACCCGACCCCAAACTCAAACACCTGTCGATCTAACCGATGCGCGCGCTGTTAAGTTTCGCCGCCGTGCTGTGCGCCAGCAACGCGTTAGCGATGGGCAACTATCCCGAAGCCAACACCTGCTCCCAAGACCAACCCTATTACGCCGTGTGCACCGCCGGCAGCCATGATCTGCAAGGCTGGGTCGGCAAATGCTATGCAAGCCGCGTAGAAGCGCAACAAGAAGCCGACGCACACGCGCAAAAAGTACACGCCGGGGTCACGCAATGGACCGGCGTCACGCGCATCAGCCGCGCGGCGAAGTATCGCAATCGTGGGTTGCCGCCGTGATGATCGGGGAAAGCCAAGATTCTTTTCTTAACCCTAGAAACGGCAGTTGAACGGGGTGTGGGTGCGCTCCGTTGGGTGGCCGCTCTCGCACATCCCTACGCTTCGCAGCACTTGCACATCCTGTGCGGCGCAGACAAGGCGCAACGAGCGAGGAATAGCCGAGCTATTCCAACGCAATTATCCAATGCTGGCATCGGCCATCTCACGTTCAATCACTGCCAGTGCCGCCAAGGGATCGTCAGCACCGGTAATCGGACGACCAATGACCAAATAGCTTGCTCCGGCCGCAAGCGCTTGGCGCGGGGTCAGGGTGCGACTTTGATCGTTCATGCTCGCGCCTGCGGGACGAATGCCGGGAGTGACTAATTGAAAATCCGCACCGAAGCGGGCGCGCAGCACGGCCACTTCGCGCGGGGAACACACCACACCATCCAGACCGGCGCTGTGGGTCAGTTCAGCCAGCCGCAGCACGTTGTCTTCCACGCTGCCCTGCCAACCGATTTCTTTCATGTCGGGCAGGTCCAGGCTAGTCAGTACCGTCACGGCAATCAATAACGGCGGGCGCTGCGTGCCGATCAACGCGGTGCGCGCCGCCTCCAGCATGTTGCGTCCGCCGCTGGCGTGCACGTTCAGCATCCATACACCCAAATCGGCGGCCACCTGGCAGGCGCGCGCTACGGTGTTGGGGATGTCATGAAATTTGAGATCTAAAAATACCTCGAAGCCACTTGCGCACAACTCCGCAACCATGCTCGGCCCGGCATGGGTGAACAACTCTTTGCCGACTTTCAAACGGCAACGCTTTGGGTCAAGTCGTGACACCAAAGCGCGCACGCGCTCAACTTCGGCAAAATCCAGCGCAACAATAATTCGTGGTCCGGCACGCACGTTGTGTTACTCCGCTTCACTATTGTCGATGGGCTTCACGGCTGCTCCAATACTTATACCCATCGCATGCTACACAGCGAGGGAGGCAGTAGCGGCCGTTCTCGCGGCATACACTCCGTCCTAAGGAGATTCGCCGCTACGCACATCCCTGTGCTCTCGCGGCATACACTCCGTCCCTGGAGATAAAAAAAGAGGCCGGAAGTGGCCTCTTTGGTATTGCTTAGGTTTAGGTCATCGGCTGAATCGGGATGTCGATGCTGCCGATGACGCGTTCCCGTAACTCCTTGCCGGGTTTGAAGTGCGGCACGTATTTGCCGGACAACGCCACCGCTTCGCCCGTTTTCGGATTCCGACCAATCCGCGGCGGGCGGAAATGCAAACAGAAACTTCCAAATCCGCGAATCTCGATGCGTTCTCCGGTGGCCAGCGCCTGGGCCAGTTGCTCAATGAGCGTCTTGACCGACAGCTCAACGTCCTTGGAAGGCAACTGGACCTGCTTACGGCCGATGGCTTCGATTAATTCCGATTTGGTCATCACGCATTTCCCGCGTTGTTGTCAGCAGCAAAGGTCACGACTACTCGCGACGGTTACCCATCTGTTCCTTCAGCAAATCACCCAAGGTGCCCAAGGTGCTGGTCGACGGCGAAGAAGATCGATAGCCCTGAATCGCTTCGGCCTCTTCATCCGAATCCTTGGCCTTGATCGACAGCGTGATGGTGCGATTTTTCTTGTCAACGCCGGTGAACTTGGCTTCGACTTCATCGCCGACTTTAAGCGCGGTACGCGCATCGTCGATGCGTTCCGGTCCGATTTCCGAAGCGCGCAAATGCCCTTCGACGCCTTCCGCCAAACGAATCACCGCGCCCTTGGCATCGACCTCGGTGACGGTGCCTTTAACGCGTGTGCCCTTGGGGTTTTCAGCCACGAAGGCCGAGAATGGGTCCTTGTCCATCTGCTTGACGCCCAACGAAATGCGCTCGCGTTCCGGGTCCACCGCCAGGATGACGGTTTCAATCTCATCGCCCTTCTTGTAGTTGCGAATGATTTCTTCGCCCGGCGTGTTCCACGAAATATCCGACAGATGCACCAGACCGTCGATGTTGCCGTCCAGGCCAACAAAGATGCCGAAATCGGTGATCGACTTAATCTTGCCGCTGATCTTGTCGCCTTTATTATGGGTCGCACCGAAGGCTTCCCACGGATTCGACTGGCATTGCTTCATTCCCAGTGAAATGCGGCGGCGCTCTTCGTCGATATCCAGCACCATTACCTCGACTTCGTCGCCCAACTGCACGACTTTGGAGGGGTGAATGTTCTTGTTGGTCCAGTCCATTTCGGAGACATGCACCAAACCTTCTACGCCGTCTTCGATTTCAACGAAGCAGCCGTAGTCCGCAATGTTCGTGATCTTGCCGAATAGCCGGGTGTTGACCGGATAACGACGGGCCAAATCTTCCCAGGGATCTTCGCCCATCTGCTTCAAGCCGAGTGAAACGCGCGTGCGTTCACGATCAAACTTCAGCACCTTGACGTCGATTTCTTGGCCGATCTGCACCACTTCGCTGGGATGCTTGACGCGCTTCCACGCCATGTCGGTGATGTGCAACAAGCCGTCGATGCCGCCCAAATCAATGAAGGCGCCGTAATCGGTGAGGTTCTTGACCACGCCCTTGACGACCTGGCCTTCCTGCAATTTGTCGATCAGCGTCTGACGTTCTTCGCTGGACTCGGCTTCGACCACCGCGCGGCGTGAGACCACCACGTTGTTGCGCTTGCGGTCGATCTTGATGACCTTGAACTCCAACTCTTTGCCTTCCAGATACGACGAATCGCGCACCGGACGCACATCCACCAGCGAGCCGGGCAGGAACGCGCGAATTTCCGCGATGTCGACCGTGAAGCCACCCTTGACCTTGCCGCTGATAATGCCCTTAACCGTATCTTTGTTCTCGAAAGCTTTTTCCAGCGTGATCCACGACTGCGCGCGCACTGCTTTTTCGCGCGACAACACCGTTGATCCGAATCCGTCTTCGACCGTATCCAGAGCGACTTCAACGCTGTCGCCGACTTTGATATCGGTGACGCCGCGCTCATTGAAAAACTGTTGAATGGGAATCACGCCTTCGGACTTGAGTCCGGCGTTGACCACCACGGAGTCCGTACCTACATGCACCACAATACCGGTTAAAATTGCACCGGGGCGCAATTTGGTTTTAAGCAGACTCGCTTCGAACATGTCTTTGAAACTTTCAATCATCACAAAATTACCCGTGCCGTTTGGTTAGTTGAACAACGTTTCGATCACCGCACTCGACCCACTTCATTTCCGGTTAACGGTACCCGGAACGCGGATCAACGACGCACCATCAAACGTTCACGGCATAATGTCAAAACCTGCTCCACTACGTGTTCGATGGAGAGCGTCGAGGTATCGACGATCACAGCATCGGGGGCCGGTTTTAACGGTGCCGTATTACGTTGACTGTCACGCGCGTCGCGCGCGGTGATCTCCTCTAAAAGGGCTGCAAAATTAACACCGATCCCCTTTTCCTTCAACTGTTTAAAGCGGCGTTGCGCACGCTCTTCCAACGCCGCCGTCAGAAAGATTTTTAAGGGTGCGTCGACGAATACCACGGTGCCCATGTCGCGTCCATCGGCCACCAAGCCGGGCGCTTCGCGAAACGCATGTTGCCGATCCAACAAAGCGGCACGCACGCCCGGCAACACCGCCACTTGCGAGGCGCCGGCGCCGCATTCCTCGGTACGAATCGCGTCGCTGACGTCTTCACCTTCCAGCACCACGCGCGCTTCGTTGCCGTTGTCATCACTGAAAAACTGCACATCCAGGTGGCCCGCCAACGGCAGCAAGGCCGCTTCGTTGTCCCAACGTAGCCCATGGCGTTGCGCCGCCAGGGCCACCAACCGATACAACGCACCACTATCGAGCATATGCCAACCCAAACGCTGGGCCACGATACGGCAAAGCGTGCCCTTGCCGACCCCACCGGGGCCGTCCACGGTAATAACCGGTGCGGGTGCCGGCGTCATGCGGCGCTCGCTTGTGCACTGACATCCAAACCCGCGCCGCGCGCCAGTTGCACAAACCCCGGGAACGAGGTGGTCACATTGGCGCAATCGCGCACCGTGATCACCGACTGGCTGCGCAACGCCGCGATGGCAAACGCCATTGCAATGCGGTGGTCGCCCAAGCTGTTCACCTCACCGCCGGTCAGTTGGCCACCCTGGATAATCATGCCGTCGGCGGTCGCTTTCGCGTCAATGCCCAGCACCAGTAAACCGTCCGCCATGGCTTGAATGCGGTCGCTCTCTTTGACGCGCAGCTCTTCGGCACCGGTGAGCACCGTCGTACCTTGCGCGCAGGCGGCAGCGATGAACAGCACCGGAAACTCGTCAATCGCCAGCGGGACTTGATCGGACGGAATCGCGATGCCGTGCAGCGGGGCGGCGCGCACGCGGATGTCCGCAACCGGCTCCCCGCCGACCACCTGTTCGTTTTGCAACGTGATGTTCGCGCCCATCGCGCGCAGGATGTTGATCACTCCGATGCGCGTGGGATTGATGCCGACATGCTCCAGCGTCAAGTCTGAAGCCGCCGCGATGCTGGCACCGACCATGAAAAATGCCGCCGAGGAAATATCCGCCGGGACGTCGATCTTGCTGCCGCGCAACACACCACCGCCTTCGACGCACACAGTATGGTGCTGGCGCTCCACCGCATAACCGAAGCCCTGCAACATGCGCTCGGTATGGTCGCGTGTCGGTGCGGGCTCGGTGACGCAGGTCTTGCCATGGGCATACAAGCCGGCGAGCAACAGACTTGACTTCACCTGCGCACTGGCCATCGGCATGGTGTAGTTCATGCCGCGCAACTGTCGCCCGCCCTTGATATGCAGCGGTGGCGTGCCGCCCGGTGTGGCTGTCAAGTCTGCGCCCATCAGGCGCAAGGGCTGCGTCACGCGCTTCATCGGACGCTTGGACAACGACGCGTCGCCGCTCATGTCAACATCGAACGCCTGACCCGACAGTAGCCCGGACAGCAAGCGCATCGAAGTGCCGGAATTGCCTAAATACAAAGCCTGCGACGGGGCTTGCAATCCGTGCAAGCCAACGCCGTGCACCACCACGCGACCCTGCTCCGGCCCGTCGATGCGCACGCCCATGGCGCGAAACGCCGCCATGGTGCACAGACAATCTTCGGCTTCCAGAAAGCCGCTCACTTCGGTCACGCCGGTGGCAAGCGCACCCAGCATGATCGAACGATGCGAAATCGATTTGTCGCCCGGCACCCGTGCGCGCCCGGTGAATTTGCCGCCGGGCTGCACCGTGTACACCACCTGTTTTTCTGCTGTCGTCATGGCACCGTTCCAAAAAAACTCACTACCAACCTGTTATGGATTACTACTCGCACTGTGCGCCTTGGCGCTTAATGCGGGTTGAACCCGGTATTTTGCGTGTAGCCGTCACGCGCCTGCTTTGCGGCGGTGAACACCGACTGCAAATACACTCCGTCACCGCGTTGCAGCGCGTCCGCGAGCTGCTGCAACTCTCCACTGTAGCGGCCCAGCATGGTCAGCAGTGCATCACGATTCGCCAAACAGATGTCGTGCCACATTTGCGGATCACTCGAAGCGATGCGCGTGAAGTCACGAAAGCCGCCGGCGGCATATTTAAAAATCTCGTCGCGCTGGTGCATGCCGGCGAGTGTATGCACCAATGTGTACGCCAGCAGATGCGGCAGATGACTGCTCGCCGCCAAAATTTCATCATGATGCTGCGGGTCCATGGCGGTGACCTGTGCACCGGCCTGTTGCCACATCCACGTCACGCGCGCCACCGCCCACGCGTGCGTATCCGGCGCCGGGGTCAGTATCACTTTGCGCTTGTGAAATAATTCCGCGAATGACGCTTCCACGCCGCTGCGCTCGGTGCCGGCAATCGGATGCCCCGGCACAAACGTCGGCGGCAAGGTTCCAAACGCGGTTTGCGCCGCGCGCACCACGTCGCTCTTGGTGCTGCCCACATCGGTGACTATCGTCGTGGGCGACAGATGCGGCACCAGCGCCTGAAACACCTGCGCCATCGCCCCCACCGGCACCGCCACGATGACAACTTCCGCCCCCTGCACCGCACGCACGAAGTCGGTCTCGGCACGATCAATCACGCCTAACACGAGCGCCTTTTGCAGTTGTTGCGGGTCGCGCCCGCAACCGATAATTTCACGGCATGCGCCGGCAGCGCGCAGCGCGCGCGCCAGCGAGCCACCGATCAGCCCGACACCGATGACACACAGGCGCTGGATCGGCGCGTCAGTCACGCCCGGTCACCTTGCACAAGGCTGCAATCACGCGCGCGTTTTCTTCCGGACGTCCGACCGTGATGCGCAGATGTTGCGCCAAGCCTGCCACCGGACGCACGATCACGCCTGCGCGCAGCAAGCCTTCATAGACTTGCGCAGCGTGGGCCTTGACATCCACGCAGACAAAATTGGCCGCCGACGGAATTACCGCAAAACCCCGTTGCGTCAGCCCCTGCGTCAATTGCGCGAGTCCTTGTTTGTTCACCTCTTGCGTGTTCGACAAATGCACCTGATCACCCAGCGCTGCCTGCGCTGCGATCAATGCCAGCGAGTTGACGTTGAACGGCGCACGCACCCGGCTCAACAAGTCTGCAACTTCCGGATGCGATACCGCATAGCCGACGCGCAAACCGGCCAGACCATACGCCTTGGAAAAGGTGCGCGTCACAATTACGTTCGGATATTTTTCCAGCCACAACATCGCATCGGCATAATCGTCAAGACCCAGCGCCGTGCCGAATTCGAAATAGGCTTCGTCCATGACAATCATCACGTGCGCCGGCACGCAGTCAAGAAACTGTTCCAACGCGGCGCGTGTTAACCAAGTGCCGGTGGGGTTGTTGGGATTGGTGACGAACATCAGCTTGGTATTGGCGTTTATCGCCGCAAGCATCGCATCCAGATCGTGCCCGTAATCCTTCGCGGCCACGACCACCGGCGTTGCACCAACAGCCTGCGCGATGATGGGGTACAGCGCAAAGGCGTATTGCGCGAACACCACCTCCTGGCCCGGGGCGACGAAGACGCGCGCGGCCAGCTCCAGCAGGTTGCTTGATCCGTTGCCCAGCGTGATCTGTGTTGGCTGCACCTGATGCTTTTGCGCCAGCAGATTTTTCAGCGTGTACGCGCCATCGTCGGGATAACGTTCGAGCTGCGTTAAATGCTCACGCAGCGCCGCCAGAGCTTTGGGACTGGCTCCCAGCGGGTTTTCGTTGGAGGCCAGTTTTATCGCGTTTTTTACCCCGTATTGGCGCTCCAGCTCTTCAACCGGCTTGCCGGGCACATAGGGTTGCAAAGAACGCACGCCGGCGACGGCGAGATCGGTGAACGACGGACGTGACATGCACAGTTACCTGAAAACCAGACAGTGACAAAATACGACCCCAACGGCGCACCCTCTGCACGCAGGGAATAACAGCTCAAATCACCGCGCGCGGGTACGAGCCGAGAACTTTCAATAACGCCGCGTGTTGTTGCAATTCCAGCAACGCGGTTTTGACCGGCTCGCTGTGCGCGTGGCCTTCGATATCGACAAAGAAAACGTAATCCCACATACCGCGCCGTGACGGGCGCGACTCGATGCGCGTCATCGACACGCCATGCCGCGCCAACGGTTGCAGCAACTGAAACAGACTGCCCGGCTTGTTCGCGGTGGACAGCAGCAAAGTCGTTTTGTCATTGCCGCTGGCTAACACGCTATTGCGCCCGACAACCAAAAAACGCGTGGTGTTGTCCGGCTCGTCTTCGATATTGCGCGCCAGTAAATTCAAGCCATAAATCGTTGCTGCCATGTCGCCGGCAATCGCAGCGGCATCAGGCTCGCTTTTGGCACGGCGGGCGGCTTCGGCATTGCTGGCAACGTTGATGAGTTCAATGCCGCTGGCATGTTCTTCGATCCATTCGCGGCATTGCGCCAGCGATTGGCTATGCGAATAAATGCGGCGGATGTTCTTCGCGTCGCTCATGGTGCCCATCAAATTATGATGGATGCGCAACTCCACTTCGCCGCAAATATGCAGCGGTGAATTCAGGAACATGTCGAGGGTGTGATTGATGATGCCTTCGGTGGAATTCTCCACCGGTACCACGCCGTAATTTGCGGCACCGGATTCCACTTCGCGGAACACCGCGTCGATGGCGGGCAACGGCACCGTCGATACCGAATGGCCGAATTGCTTCAACGCCGCTGCTTGAGTGAAAGTTCCTTCCGGGCCGAGAAATGCAATCTTGAGCGGCTGCTCGAGCGCGAGACACGCAGACATGATTTCGCGGAACAAGCGCCCCATTTCTTCGTTGGACAAGGGTCCGCCGTTGCGCGCGCCAATCTTGCGCAATACGTCGGCTTCACGTTCGGGACGATAAAAATCTGCACCCGCGCCTTTGATGTGCGCGACTTCCTGTGCGCATTTTGCGCGCGCGGAAATCAATACCTGGATTTGTTCATCCAAGGC
>JANLTU010000093.1:0-15934 GCA_031363085.1 Gammaproteobacteria bacterium | reverse complement strand
GCTTGCAGCCGCGATCAGCGCGGCTGCAAGCCGCTCCACCATTCAACCTTCACAATTCAACATCCAACCTTGCCGTCAACCCGCCCTGCCCTTTCCCAGCATCTCGTCAATCGCCCGATTCGCCAGTTGGTCGGCCAGTTCGTTTTCCGCGTGGCCGGTGTGGCCGCGTACCCATTTCCAGGTCACCGTGTGTTGACTGGCGGCGCGCTCCAGGCGTACCCACAGGTCGACATTTTTCACCGGTTTTTTGTCGGCGGTCTGCCACTGGCGCTTCTTCCACTGCGGCACCCACTCGGTGATGCCGGTCTTGACATATTTTGAATCGGTGGTGAGCGTCACGTTGCAGTGCTGCTTCAACGCTTCCAGCGCCATGATCGCCGCCATCAACTCCATGCGGTTGTTGGTGGTGTGGGCTTCGCCGCCCAGCAGATGTTTTTCATTGCCGCCGGCGCGCAGCAGCGCACCCCAACCGCCCGGTCCAGGGTTACCACGACAGGCACCGTCGGTGAATATTTGCACGTCTTTCGCAGTCAACGTCATTATTTCTGTTCACGGTTTTGGGGCTCGGCAATGCCTTGCGGGATTAAACTGCGGCGCGGTTTCCAACGCGGTTTGATCGGCGTCAACGCAATTACGCGTTTGCGGCCGACCAGGATAAACGCGGCGCCGAACATCGGCCACAGGCGCGCACCCAAACTTTCCAGCAGGCTCAATCGGTCCATGAAGCCGGGATGACGCAGCGGCGGGCGAAAGAAAAAATTCTTGCAGTACACCGCATCGAAGCCTAACAGCGACAGCCAGTCTTTCAGCCGCGCGCTGCCCAAGGCGCGCCCGCACCACGGCGGCTGCTTGCGCCAGCGCAGAACCCAACGCCACGGCAACCAGCAACTCCAGGGATTAAAACCCACGATCACCACATGCCCTTCCGGCACCAGCACGCGGTCGATTTCGCGCAGTACCTGATGGGGATCGGTGGAAAATTCCAGCGTGTGATGCAACACCACCACGTCGACGCTCTGCGCGGCCAGCGGTAACGCGGCGGCACTGCCGCACAGGGCCAGAGCTTGCAGCTCGGCCGACAGCGTGAGCGCTTCACGATCCAGCAGCACACGGTGTGAAATGCGCGTGGCGCCCAGCAGGTATTCGTCGGCATACACGCCCACTTGCACCACATGAAAGCCGAACAAATTACACAACACGTCATCGAGCTCGGCACGTTCGGCATCGAGCATGCGCCGCCCCAGCCCAACCGCATACCAGTTGCGCAGTTTGGCGCGCACCGCGTGCAGGGGCCCACAGCCATGAACGCGCTTGCGCGGCGCTTTAATCATCATGATGTCAGATTCTGGTAACTTGAAAAGATCATTATAGTCATGCCAACTCTAACGCCAAGCACCGGTCCATAATTAGCAGTGTGGGTGAACACAGTGAGAATTGCAGCTTGACGGCATATTAAAGAAATAGGTAGCTTGCCCGATGTTTTATTTGTCAGGCACGCTGTTCATAACGCCAGCGCAGCAACCGTAAAAACACCAAACTACTTTCCGTGCGGGGAATCAATGGGCCAGGCTCGCTCCTGCTCGACAGCATTATTTATTTTGGCGGTGATCTTAGCCGCCAGCGGTTGCACGCACCTCACACCACAGGCGCCGCCGCCGGCGAACAGCACCGCCGCCCCGGCGCCTGCCACCCATGCCGCAGTCGAAGCCAAGCGCGACACACCGGTCGCGGGCAAAGACGCCGACAACGGCACTGAGGAATCCGCACCCGCCATCGTTCACGACACCGCGCCCGATGCCGACGAAAGTAATATTGCGTTGCAGTTCAGCGGCGCACCCGAACAGGTTGTGCCGCAGGTTGACGCCGATGCGCAACCGGTAATTATCGACGCTCCGGTGGCGGCACAGCGCCCCAAAGACGATTTGTGGCAACGCATCCGCAACGGTTTCAAACTGAATCACGACCACAAAAAAGTGGCCGGCGATATCGCCTGGTTTCAACGCAACCAAGGCTATCTCGACCGCACCGTGGACCGCGCGGAGCCGTATCTTTACATGATTGTCGAAGAGGCCGAACGGCGTGGTATTCCGCTGGAAATCGCCTTGCTGCCGATTGTTGAAAGCGCGTTTCAACCGTTCGCCTACTCGCATGGCCGCGCCTCCGGCATCTGGCAATTCATTCCCGGCACCGGCAAGTTGTACGGCTTGAAGCAAAACTGGTGGTACGACGGCCGTCGCGACGTGTATGCCGCAACCCGCGCGGCGTTCAATTATCTGCAAGGGCTGGCCGAGTATTTTCACGGCGACTGGGCGCTCGCCCTGGCGTCGTACAACTCCGGCGAGGGCACCGTGCAGCGCGCCGTGGCGCGTAACCAACGCGCCCGCAAACGCACTGATTTCTGGAACCTGAAACTGCCGCTGGAAACTCGCGGCTACGTACCGCGCTTATTGGCGGTCGCCACCATCATCGACCAGCCGGAACGCTACGGCCTGACGTTGCGCTCGCTGCCCAACAAACCGTTTTTGGCGCGCGTACCGGTGGACGGACAGATCGATCTGGCGTTTGCCGCGTATCTGGCCGAGATCAATATCGAAGACATCTACCGCTACAACCCCGCCTTCAATCGTTGGGCCACCGACCCCGACGGCCCGCATTACTTGTTGCTGCCCACCGACACCGCCGAAGTTTTCACCCAGCGGATTGCCGAGTTTCCGATGGAACAACGTGTGCGCTGGGAGAATCGTAAATTACAGGAAGGTGAAACGCTGGCGACGGTGGCGCGCGCCTACGGCACCACCGTGGATGTGCTGGAACGCGTCAATAATGTCAAGGCCAGCAAGGTACGCGCCGGGCGCGACGTGGTGATTCCGCTGTCAATGCACACGCTGGATGAAACCACGCTGCTGCCGAGCGAAGCGGCGCTGCCGGAAAAAGTCACCGAAGAAACTCCGCCGACGCCGGAAAAAACCACCTATCGGGTGCAACGCGGCGATACCTTGTCGGCAATTGCGCGCAAACAACATGTGGAGGTGAAAGAGCTGGCGCAGTGGAACAACATGCGCATCCACGACCCGCTGGTGCTGGGCCGCAGCTTGGTGATCTGGTCGGAGCCGCCCGAACCCGAGCCCGAACCCGTGGTGCTACCGATGATGGTCAGTGCACCGCTCGCCGGGCCGCCGGAAGAAAGCGTGCTGCGACAAATCAACTACGTGGTGCGCCGTGGCGACACGCTGCTGCGCGTGGCCGAACGCTTTAAAGTCACGATTGAGGAAATCCTGCACTGGAACCGCCTGCCGAAAAACAAACGCCTGCGTCCGGGGCAGAAAATCATGTTACATATTGATGTGCGGACGCAGTAGGTGTGTTGGGAATGCCTAATGGGAATGTTTAATTTTGAATGTTGAATGCTTAATTGCGGTGTGCGCGCAGCGCAGGCTTGAATTCAACATTTACAATTCAACATTGCCGTTCTGCCCTTTGACCAAGAAACAATGCACCCGATGCGACTCGCTCACTCCCCGCTCGTCCGGGTACTGCGCGCGACACTCGGGCATGGCTTGCGGGCAACGCGGATGAAAATGACAGCCGTGCGGCGGATTCACTGGCGACGGCAATTCGCCTGCCAGCCGCACTATCGGCGGCCGGGTTTGCGCATCTACTTTGGGCACGGCGGATAACAACGCGCGCGTGTACGGATGTTGCGGATTGCGCAGCACTTCATCCACCGTGCCGCGTTCAACGATGCGCCCCAGGTACATCACCGCCACCTCGTGCGCCAGATATTCCACCACCGAGATGTTGTGCGTGATGAATAAATACGCCAGCCCCATTTGATCCTGCAAACTCTTCAGCAAATTCAAAATCTGCGCCTGCACCGAAACATCCAACGCGCTGGTGGGTTCGTCGCAAATAATGAGCTTGGGCTCCACCGCCAAGGCACGCGCGATGCAGATGCGCTGGCGCTGGCCGCCGGAAAACTCATGCGGGTAACGGTGTTTCGCTTCAACCGGCAAGCCCACCTGGGTGAGCAAGGTGTCGATGCGTTGCACGCGTTCCTGCGCCGACGCACCCACGCCCAGCGCGAGCATGCCCTCCTCGATGATCTGTTGCACCAGCATGCGCGGGTTCATCGAAGCAAACGGGTCTTGAAAAATAATCTGCGCGTCGCGGCGGCTTAGCCGTAATTGCTCTTTGCGCAGCGCGAACAAGTCGATGTTGTCGAACTGCACCTGACCGCCGCTCGGCTGCACCAGTTGCAGCACGCCTTTTGCCACCGTGGTTTTACCGCAGCCGGACTCACCCACCAGCGCCAACGTGCGCCCGCGCGCAATCGCCAACGACACGCCGTCGACCGCTTTCACATGCCCGACCACGCGCTGGAACAAGCCTTTGCGGATCGGGAAATGCACTTGCACGTGATCGACGCGCAACAGACTCGCGCCGTTCGCCGGGCTTGCGGCCACGCTGTGAGCCGGCGTGGCCAGTGGCGCGCTGTGCGTTGTTGCCTGCGGCACCTCGGCATCATAAAGATGACACCGTACCCCCTGTGCGCCGGCGCCCGCAAGCCAACGCGGCACACGGCTGTGGCAGGCATCCCAGGCCCAGTCGCAGCGCGTTGCAAATCGGCAACTGCTGAACTCCTGCGCCAGCGACGGCACCGTGCCGCGAATCACCGCCAGTGACTGGCCGCGCTTGTGCATGGTCGGCACCGATTCGAATAATTTTTTGCTGTAGGGATGTTGCGGCGCGGCGAAGAAGGTCTTGCGGTCCGCAATCTCGACAATTTGTCCGGCGTACATCACCGCTACGCGGTCGGCCATCTCGGCCACCACACCCAGGTCGTGCGTGATTAATAAAATCGACATGCCGCGCTGTTTTTGCAGCGTGCGCAACAGCTCCAGCACCTGCGCCTGAATAGTCACGTCCAGCGCCGTGGTTGGTTCGTCGGCGATCAACAGATCGGGATCCCCGGCCAGCGCGATGGCGATCATCACGCGTTGCTTCATGCCGCCCGACAACTGGTGCGGGTAGTCGTCGTAATGCCGTTGCGGGTCGGAAATGCCGACCGCCGCCAGCAGCTCGATCACGCGCGCACGCGCCGCGTCGCCGCGCAACGCCTTGTGCCGCAGCACGCCCTCGACGATTTGCGCACCGACCGTCATGACCGGATTCAAACTGGTCATTGGCTCCTGAAAAATCATCGCGATACGCCGGCCGCGCACGTTGCGCATGGCGCTTTCGGGCAATCTCAGCACGTCGTCGCCGTGCATGCGCACGGTACCGCCGACGATGCGCCCCGCCGGCTGCGGCACCAACCGCATGATCGACAACGACGTCATCGACTTGCCGCAGCCCGACTCGCCCAGCAGCGCGAAAGTCTCACCTGTGGCGATTTCAAAACTGATGTCGTCGACCGCGCGCACCGCTGTGGCACCCGCGCCGAACCAGGTCTTGAGATTTTCAACTTGCAGCAGGGCTTCGGACATTGTGCTTGCGCCTTGTGGTTTACCTACGGGAGGTTCGCGCTCAATTTACACCAATTGAAAAGCGGAAGGTAACGCAGCGTAATTTCGTGTGGAACAGTGGTCTATGCAATCGCCGGAGCGCGGCCATCCTGGCCGCTGTTTTTTTATTCTGGCGAGCTGGAAGCCCGCGCTCCAATCATGTTAAAGCGTTCAATTGACTTCGCTCGGCAAGGTGATGCTAAAGCGGGTCACGCCGTTGGCTGAGCTGGCCTGAATTTTCCCATCGTGCGCCTGGATGATGGAGCGGGTGATCGCAAGTCCCAGCCCCGCGCCTTCAGACGAGGCATGGCGCGAGGGGTCGGCGCGGTAAAAGCGATCAAAAATCCGTGGCAACTGCTCGGGCGCAATGTCGGCGCCGGTATTTTCCACCGACACCGCTGTTTCACCGGCGTTGGTTTTTGCCAGCGCCACACGCACGCTGCTGCCGGAAGGCGAATGGCGAATCGCGTTCGACAACAGGTTGCCGATGGCGCGACGCAGCATGGAGCGATCACCCATGACAATACCCGCGCCCTCAAGTTGCAGGTTTACGTCACGCTCGTGCGCGGCGATGCCGTAAAACTCGATCAGCTCGCCCAGCTCACGCGCCAGATCGACGGTTTCGCGCTGCGGCATGATCAGGCCGTGATCGGCCTTGGCCAGAAACAACATGTCGGACACCATGCGCGCGAGGCGATCCAGCTCTTCCACGTTGGAAAACAGCACCTCACGATAGTCCTCGATGGTGCGCGCTTGCGCGAGCGTGACGTGGGTTTGCGTCATCAAGTTGCTGATCGGCGTGCGCAGCTCGTGCGCGATGTCGGACGCAAAGTCGGTCAGGCGCCGGAATGAATCTTCCAGCCGCGCGAGCATGTCATTGAAGGCGGTGGCGGTTTCTTTCAATTCAATGGGAATGGCGTCCAGTTGGATGCGGTCGTCGAGCCGGTCGATTGAGGTCTCGCGACTGATGCGTGCGATATCGCGCAACGGCATCAAGCCGAAACGCGTCGCCACCCAACCCAGCAGCGCACTCAGCAACGCGGCGAGCGCCATCACCCACCACAGCGTCGCGCTAAAAATGCCGAGCAATTCCACGTGGTGCGAAATATCGGTCGCCACCGCAACGGTGACCGGCGACACGTCCAGAAATGCAATGGGCATGACCACCGCAAGACCGCGGAACATGTGCTCGCCGTGTTTCCATATCGTCAGATCGGTCGAGACGCGTTCGGTGGTGCCGGGAGCAAGCGACAACAGTGCCGGCGGAAAGGGTGAACTCGGCGTTGCGAACAAGGTCTGCCCGCGCGACCCCAGCACTGCCATGGACAAACCGTAGTGGCCCACCAAGGCATCGCCGAGCTGTTGCGGTAATTTGTCAAGCTCGGCGCGAGAAGTGATGCCCGACAGCGCATGCTGGGCAAGCTCGACCTTGCCGACCAGAATGTCAAGATCCTGCTCTTCGAAGTGATGTTCCACCGCCTCGGTAATAAAATAACCCAAGCCCAGCAACACCATCACGGAAGTTGCGCCGAACAACAGCGTGAGGCGCAGCGTAATGGAAAAGCGCGGCGTCATAGTCATTCGCCGTCACCGGCTTCGAAAACATAGCCCATGCCGCGCACCGTGCGGATCAGCTTGCGTTCGAAACCATCGTCCAGCTTGGCGCGCAAGCGCCGCACCGCCACTTCGATCACGTTGGTGTCGCTGTCGAAATTCATGTCCCACACCAGCGACGCGATCAGCGAACGCGGCAACACCTCTTGCTGACGCCGCATGAACAGTTCGAGTAAAACGAATTCCTTAGTGGTGAGTTCGATTTTTTTTCCGGCCCGAGTGGCGCGCCGACGTAATATGTCAAGCTCCACGTCGGCGGCGCGCAGCACGTCCAGCTCCTTGGTTTTGCCGCGCCGCAGCAGCGTGCGCACGCGCGCCAGCAACTCGGCAAACGCGAACGGTTTAACCAGATAATCGTCGGCGCCGATTTCCAGACCCTTCACCCGATCCTCGACGCGGTCGCGCGCGGTGAGAAACAGCACCGGCATCTCCTTGCCGGCCTGACGCACCGCGCGCAACACCTGCCAGCCATCCAGCCGCGGCAGCATGACGTCGAGAATCAACAAGTCGTAGGTCTCGGTCAGCGCCAAGTGCATGCCGTCGATGCCGTCGGCAACCAAGTCGACGATGAAGCCCGCTTCGGCAAGACCCAAGCGCAGGTAAGCACCGGTTTTGGGTTCATCTTCGACGATTAAAATCTTCATGCGTGGCTTCCCGGCGCCGCAATACGGCTGCTTTGATTGTGAGTGAAGAGCAAGCGTGAGCGCGCAACATTACAAAATTGTAATCTGTGCGTCAGACTGGCGTCGGCTTCCCCATGGCAGTATCTGCACTTCAATCAACATCGCACATCATCATTTCCGTAATCCATGGTGATGACGACACAGCAGGGAACGCACATCCCCTATGGAGGAAGTTATGAAAAAAACCATTATCGCTGCCAGCTTGGTTATGACCTTTGCCCTCGCCTTGCCGCAAGCAACATTCGCTGCGACGAATGCCAACGGCACCAACAACACGAAGGCCAGCGCAGAGAAAACCAATGGCACCCGGATCATCTCAGAAGCCGATTGCGCACATTATTCGATCACCCGCAAACAACAGCAATTAGCAAAGTTGGAGACGGAACTCGAAAAAGTGAAGCGCCGCTCGCCGCGCCGCCAGTACACCGCCGGCATTGAATCGCATATGAACATGCTGCGCTACGAATTGTTGGAATTGCAGCGACTGGTCCAACTACGCTAGCGATCTTAGTCGGTACCCGTACCCCACAAAAATTCGCCGGCCCCGTTCTGCGGGGCCTAGGAGTAGCGATTGTGAGCTTAGCTAAAATCCCGCCCGTAGCCTTTTTTCCGACTCAATACGCATCATTAGCCGTTGCTACTGCTTGCTCCAACCCATGCTTTAAGGCAGCATACGCTGCAACGCCTCCTCACTCATGGACGGGAAACCGCATGCTCAACCTGCTCAAAACATCGCTCATTTTCCTGGCCGCCTTGGTGTTATTTGGCTGTTCTCAAAGCCCCACACCTGCGAACAACACCTATAGCATTTCCGGAGCGGTTCTCAACGAGGTCGACAATCCGTTAGCCAACATAAAAGTGACATTGAATAACGCGGCGACCAGTGCCACCCTCGCCACCACGCTCAGCGACAAAGATGGCAATTACAGCTTCACCGGCCTTGCCAACGGCAGTTACACCGTCAACGCCGACCTCACCATTTATAGTTTGACCGTGCTCAGCCCGCCCGCAGTCATCATTAACGGAGCCTCAAAGGCGAGAATTAATTGCGTCGGACGACCACCACGTTCACCGACGCCGACCGCTACACCGAGCCCGAGCACAACCTCGGTGCCGACACCCACACCTACAACGACTCCGACGGCAACACCGACAACGACTCCGACAGTGACGCCCACGCCTACGGTTAAGCCATCGCCTACGCCCTCGCCGACTCCCACACCAACGCCAACGGCTACCCCAACTCCGGTACCGACCGTAACACCAAGCCCGGTGCCGTCCGGCACGCGTAATTTCGACTTACACGTGAAGTCGGGAATACTCATCATCAACGACAAAAATGGCGTGGCCCTTGCGAGCATTCCGGCGTGGGGATTTTCTCCGGGGACAGGATTTCCCAAGGTTATTAGCACAGCGCAATTCCCTGCGCCGGCGATCACGGTCACCGAGGGGGATACTGTCAACATCACCGTATACAACGACCACACAGTGAACCATAACTTTGTGATCAAGGGCATTCAAACAAACAGCGCAGCTAACGCAGAAATCACCCCCGGCATGAGCAAGATGTACACATTTACGGCCGCTGCAAATAGTGCAGGCACCTATCTGTACTACGACTCACTCAACAACGAGGTTAACCGCGAGATGGGTTTATACGGCGCCCTGATCGTGCGTCCAAAGGACGGCAGCAATACCGCATTTGCCGGGGCGCCAGCGTTTACATTTGAACGCACCTGGGTTGTGGGTGACATGGACGCGGTTCGTTGGAATGCCGTAGCGGACGCAAACGCACAACGAGCGGTTCCTGCGAATCCACCGCCAGTGACCACCGCAATCTACAAACCGAATTATTTTGTCATCAACGGCAAAGGTGGCTTTGATGCGATGAAAGCACCGACTCCGTTGATTCCGAATGACACCAGTATTGTTGGCACGGTCGGAGAAAGTGCCTTGGTGCGCATCGTGAACGGTGGACTATTCTCACAAGCGCTGCATTTTCACGCCAACCATGTCCAAGTCTTGAGCAAAAACGGCGAGCACTACATACGGCCTTTCAAGTTGGTCGATGTCATTGATGTCGCGCCGCTGAGTACCGTCGAAGTGCTGTTCGAGTTAAACCAAGTTGGCGAATACCCCATGCACAATCACACCGCACAAATGGAAACTGCCAATGGCGTCTACTTGGGCGGTGTCGCTACCAAGATCCAGATCGATCCCAAACCATTACCCTGAAATTTGGAACTGAGGGAACGCACATGAAGCACACTAAAAAAACACTCGGCAAAATTTTCGTAGTCGGCAGTTTGTTTGTTGTTACTTACGGAGCGACGCAGCAAGCTGCACTCGCAGCCGTGGTTGATTACACCGCGTGTGTAAGAAACTTAACTTTACCGACAACGAATACAAGCAACTCAGCGGCCTTGGGGCAGGTCTCGATGTGGGGCTTTGCGACGACCTCCGGAACGGCGAATTGCATGGGTCTGAGGCTACCAAAAGTGCCGGGGAATCAGATCGAACTTGGGGTTGGCGACACATTGAATTTGACGCTCGACATGATGATGTCGCCGCTAGAGAATGCACCGCCACCGTCACCCAACTACAACGGACATACTATTCATTTACATGGGGCAGATGTTGACGCCGCAAACGATGGAGTGCCGGAAACTAGCAAGGCAATATTGAGTGGAAGTTACAAATACGTCTGGAACACGACACTCGCGCCAAATACTTCTTCGCCTATCGGCAGCTTCATGTACCACTGCCATGTACACACCGTGAAACATTTAGAAATGGGTATGTACGGTGCAATTCTCGTGCGCCCCAAGAATGCATTGGGGGCTACGATCACCAATCAAATCACCACAGATAGCACATCAAGGTTTGACAACGAACAGACCTATGTCGTGAGCGCGGTCGATCCCAACTACCATACGGTGGTAGGCGATTCGCCAGTATTCGCCGATTACAACCCCAAGTATTTTTTGCTGAATGGCACGGAAGGCACCTCCATTACATCCCCGGCGAGTGCTGCTGTGTTGCTTAACGTAGGCACTGGCAAGAAAGTTGCCTTGCACTTAGTTGACCCGTTGTCGATTTACGGCACGTTCAGCATCAAGGACGCCGCCGGAAAGCCGCAGCAATTCATTGTCTACGTGGAAGACGGCCGGGCAATTGATCCAGTCCCGACCAGCGCAAATAGCGTAACCAGCCTCGAAATCGGCCCCGGTAAGCGCTTCGATATCATTTTCACCACACCCACGACATCTGGAACGCTTTATCCACAAATCGAGTTCAAGAATCCGCGTGGAGAAACCATTACGTTGAAAAATGCTGACGGGGCGATAACAGGCAACGCGATGGTGTACGGTCAAGTCACTTTTTGATGTTCGCGTGGTAGAGCATTCACTATTCCATGGTGGCGCTCACTCATGGTCGATACGCCGTGAAAACGCTTAGCTCCTGAAAAACATATGTCCCTACGACACGTATAACGACCTTGGCCCAACCGAGAAAAAGTTGGTTCGTATTCACCCATACGCGGCGTTTCAGATATATCAAGCGAAGGAGTTAGCCTACGCAACCACTATAAAAAATACTTCGGACACAATGGGCGAAAGGACAAATCTGACGCCTTTCGACATTGCTATTGGTCAGCGTTAATTACGACGTGGTCGGGAGTCATGGTTGCCAAGGATTTCACTGATGCACACGAAAACAAGGTGGGCAATCCTGCAAATGAAGCTTGCATGGACACACACAACAACGCGGTCGGCATTTCAATAGGTCTGTCGGGTGCATCGAAGAGCAAATGGCCAAGATGTGTTATGAAGCAGCGATGAATGGAAAACTATTCACGCTTTAGGGGCGCGATGAAACACCTATTCGTCTTTTTTTGTTTCTTCTTAACTGCTGCGTGTTCAAGTGACATTAATATGGAAAAACTGTCGCGTTGGGGCAGTGAAGATTTCTCAACAGAGAAATGGCAAGCCGCCAACACCGAGCAACGCTCAAAAATGGTGTTTCAATTACTTAAGCAGAATAATTTTGTCGGAAAAAGTCCTACTGAAGTACGCGCCGTATTAGGCGAACCCACGGGCTACTACGATTACGACACGAACCTAGCCTACCTCGTTGGTAAGGAGGGCGACGTAGATACTATCTACGCGAATACCTACCTGCTTGTGTTCATGACTGATAAAGAGAACATCGGCAATATCGTCAAGATCATTACCGTTCCTGATCTCTGACATTTTCTAGTCACGCAACACGATTGCCGCCACAGGCATTCCTAGGTTCTCGCTGTCAAATAGCGAATAAAAATTAGCAATCGCCTACTTGAGTTTTACCGTCGAACTTATATCCCAAAAGTCGGGATCGACGGCGTTACAACGCCCGTTTGATATCGGGTCAGGCTTGAGTAATTGCATTCACTCAGCACTTGGAACGACATGGATATAATGCAATTACTCAAGCTTTGTAAATAGTAATAGCCGCTTTGTAGGCTATGCCGCCCTTCGCGAACTCCGGTGTCTGTCAAACCATCTGGTTCGCTGTCGACCCATCGCATCAAAGCGGCTCCGTGCTCAACTAATTATTGGATAGTAACAGTAGTGGTAATGAACTTAGGAGACCACCCTCCAGCCGGGAAGGCTTGAATTCCGGGCATCCTTGGATCAGCGTCAATCGGAGCGAACGATCCGCTGCCGGAATTGAAGGTGTACGCCGAAATAGTTCCGCTGAATGAGTTCGCCACATAAGCAAACTTTCCCGAAGGGTCAAAATCCACGTAGCCGGCAGTTTTTCCCTCGGTCCCCAGTACGAAATTCTGGATTCCGAGCATATTGGGGTCAGCATCAATTGGCGTGAGGGCACCAGGCAGAGTCAGCGCACCTGTTTCAGAGTTAATAGTATAAGTCGAGATACCTCCAATATCTCCCACGTTCATATTGTGATTTACAACGTAGACGAACTTTCCGGAGGCGTCGACGCTGACGGCGTAAGGACTTGTGCCCGCTGCAAAATTTTGTACTCCACCAGGAGCACTCAGATCGGCATCGATTGGCGTGAGCACTCCAGTATCGGAATTGATGGCGTAAGCCGAGATGTCATTGGAGTCCATATTTGCTGCATAAACGAATTTGCCGTAGGGATCGACTGTTACAGCGTCGGGCATCATTCCAGATGGGAAATTTTGAATACCGGCTATATTGGGGTTGGCATCAATCGGTATAAGCGCTCCAGTATCAGAATTGATGGTGTAGGCCGAGATATCGTTGGAATCCATATTTGCTGCATAAACAAATTTACCGCTAGGGTCGACTATTACACTATCTGGCATGGTTCCAGCCGGAAAATCTTGGATTCCTGGGGTTGTTGGGTCGGCGTCAATCGACGTGAGCGCCCCAGTTTTAGCATTGATGGTATAGGCCAGAATAGTATTAAAGCCGCCAACGGAGGCGCCAGAACTTTCGCTGGAATTCGCGATATAGGCAAATTTTCCGGACGGGTGAACCGCAACAGAAGCGGACGACAACCCTGCAACTATGTTGGAGGCGATCTTAACCAGTGCTCCGGTATCGGGGTTGATGGTAAAAGAGGTTACGCTGTCTGTATTGCCACTGACTGCACTGTGACCGGCAACATAAACGAATTTTCCAGTCGGATCCACAGGGATAGATACGATATCTGGCTGAAGAAAACTATGGAGTCCTGACGGAAAATTCTGAATTCCAGGCGCGTTGGTATCTGCATCAATCGGAGTTAGTACCCCGGTCTTTGCATTTATGGTATAGGCCGAGATATCGCTAGAGACCATATTCACCACATAAGCAAATTTTACAGAGGGGGTTACGCTAATGGAGTAAGGACCCACCCCTGTGACGACATATCCGTTATGTCTTAGTTGACCGGTGTCCGCATTGACGGTGTACATCGAAACGGTATTGTCGTGGTAGTTGGTGACATAGGCGAAGCGCGGATATATCCCGCAGTTAACTTGTATATCCGTTACTTCAGCGCTCGCAAGCCCAGACTCGTTGGTCACAGTGCAAATTTGCGTTGGTACTTTGAGCTGAGTCAAAACGCTCACTTTATAGCCGCTATTTACAGCTACGGGGACTGTAAAACTAAAACCACCGTTCTTTTTAATTACAATCGTTTCACTATCATTGTTTTGCAATACCAAATGGCTGCCGGAGAAGCCGCTGACTGAGCCAGAAATGGTGTAAACATTCGTGGTGCAACTCACCTGCACATCCGAAACGTTAGAATGTATCGTCCCGGAACCTTTGCTTACCGTGCAGGTTTGCGATGGTTCAGTTGGTTGGGTCAAAACGGTAATTGCATAGGAAACTTGATCCGCCAGTGCTTCAGCAAATGTGAAACTTCCATCAGCGGAAATTGTTTTATTATCCCTCCCGTTATTTTGCAGAATTACACTGCCGGTGAGCCCCGTGACCGTACCGCCCACGGTATAACTTCGCTCACCACCCTTGCTGGCATCGCTCACCGCGCTGCTACAACCGTTGAGCACCGCGCCAAGCAACACAACCACACACAGGCATAATGAGTTTGGTTTTGTCGTACTTCGTGCATCGCAACTGCTCCTTCAAATTTATATTGTGCCTGCCGCTGGCCGGTCAATAATCCACTGCGCGCGAGTGCCTCGCAGTGTAGCACTTACCCGCTGGATTCAGCTCGCTGGGTGACGCAAAAAGTATATGTAGCGCTCACGCGGTTCGTCATCTGCGACTCCTTCAAAGCGTTGGCTCTTTATGGTTTTGCGCTTACCGGCGGCGGAATGAAATGATCCGACAATGCAATAAAGTTAAAAGGTTTTTTAAGTTCCGGAATGGCGTCCAACGCGGCGCGTTTTTCTGCATCCAATCCTTTGTAATTCAGCTCCGTATTTAGTTGGAGTTCAGGCGTTCCGCAGCACACGTCCTCGGCGGTGTACTGGAACTTGCTATCGGTGAAAGGCGCCGGATCGTTGCGCCCATAGGCTTCGAGCTCAATCGCCTTGAACATGATGATTTCCACTGTTGCGGCGTTAATGGCAATGGACGAACACGCGCTTTTTGCCTTGAGGTGCAGATACAGCAGCGCGATTTTGAATTCTGCTGACGTTAGCTTGAGCTTTGCGATGGCGCCGGGTTTTACGTATGTAGCTTTACCCAGATCGGCACAATAGCCGACCCGTTTATTCGCCGCATCCACGGCACGCATCATATTTTGTCGCGCCAACTCCACCAGTTGCTCCGGTGGACTTCGGGGTGGTGCATCTCGTGAAATTTCGTCGGCGGAGAGAGGTTTCGTAGCAATCAATACGAGCGCGGTGATTATCATTTGAATGAGGCGCATGTATTTTCTCCGTTATTGTCCACAGCTATAAACAACCGCGTACCAGAAGTCGCGCTCTTTTCCCGGCGCGCTGATTTCATATTCGCGTTGGGCGATATTAATGACCTGTTCACGTACGATCAGAGGAATGGCCCCGAGTGTTTGCGCCCATTCTGCCCAATCATTTTTCGCAATATTCCAGCCAATACCGAACGGCGTATGCAGGCCGCCCTTGCCGCCGAAGATTTCGACCAGTGGAGTTACGGCCATGATGCCCGCCAGGACATTGGCTAACCTTTGCTTGGCACGAATCGCTTCGACCGCCCGCTGATCCGAGATACTGAATGTTAAACCGGTTATTTCTGGACACTTACTCATGATGTTTGCTCCCTATTTTAATAGTGCACGTTCACACACCAAACCGCCCAAGACGCGCACATTCCGTGATTTGGATCGGTCGCTTTTATTTTTGTCTATACTTGGCTCCTACACCCGCTGAATGATTACACTCGCGTTACCGCCTAAACATATTCTACTTCCAGCAAGCAGCGCAAGATTACAGACGGGAGTGCGGGCTGCCAGCCTGCGAGCACATTAAGCGGCGCTTTTGCGATCTATCCCAACATCCCGCAGACTAACCATCCCTTTTGATAACAGGCGTAGTGCATTTCAAGAGTGCGCTTTGCCCTGCGCTTGCATACACTGGTCACTGACTCCTGCTACTGCCGGCTGCTGATTTCCACGTGTCGACTTCGCCCCCTGCCCGCCCCGCGCTGCCACCCTCGTGTACGT